>CALVTV010000035.1 GCA_944363005.1 uncultured Clostridia bacterium
GACGGCGTATATCGTCAAGCCGGACGGCGCGGTCTCCACGATGAGCGTGTCCACCGGCTACCTGACGCCCGACGAGCGCGAGATCATCGCGGACGGCTGCCTGATCAACTACTATCGCAATCACTGATTCTCCCGCGGCGCTCTCCCCGTCGGAGGGCGCCGCAGAGCGATGATTGCGCAACGCAAAGGAGCGAACGCCATGAAGCGCTTTCGGGAAGTTCTCACGCTATTTCTTCAGTTCATGCAATTCGGCCTGTTCACGTTCGGCGGCGGCTGGAGCATTGTGGCCCAGATGCAAAAGCTCTACGTCGAGGACAAGCACGTCATCACCAGCGAAGAGCTGCTGGATCTGACCAGCGTCGGCCGCAGCCTGCCGGGCACCATGATCGGCAATGTCGCCATGCTCTATGGCTACCGCGTCTACGGCGTGCTGGGCGGGCTGGCCTGTGTGTTCGGCATGATCATTCCGCCGATGGCCGTGCTCGCCGTCATCACGCACTTTTACACGCTCTTTCAGCAAAATCCCTGGGTCGCCGCCGCGATGGGCGGTGTGCGCACGGCCGTGGTGCCCATCATGCTCAGCGCCGTGCTGGGCATGCTCAAGAGCGCCTTCCGCTATGCGCCCTGCTATCTGGTCATGCTGCTGACGCTGGGCCTGTACCTGTTCCTGGATGTCAACTGCGTTTACCTGGTGCTCATCGGCGTGGCCTGCGGTATCGTCATCGCGGAATATTACGAGCGAAAGGGGGACGCCGGCCGTGGTGCTCATTGATCTGTTCATCAGCTTTGTGAAGATCGGCTTCACAAGCTTCGGCGGCATGTCCATGATTCCGCTGATCACCTCCGAGATGACCGTCCACAACTGGATGACCCCGACCGAAATCTCGGACATCGTCGCCATCGCGGAGATGACGCCCGGCCCGCTCGGCCTCAACTGCGCGACGTTTGCCGGTATCCGCACGGCAGGGTTGCCCGGCGCCATTGCGGCCAATCTCGGCGCGCTCACGCCGACGCTCACGCTCTGCCTGCTGGCGGCGGTGTTCTTTGAGCGCTTCCGCAAGAGCCGCATCATGACGGACATGCTCGTCGGCGTGCGTCCGGCTTGCGTGGGCATGCTCTTTGGCGTCATCCTCTCGCTGTGCGCGACCAACTACGCGCCTACAGGGACAATCAGCCCGGTTTCCGTGGGTTTGGGTGTGCTGGATTTTGTGCTGCTCACCCGCTTTAAAGTCAGCATCCCCAAGGTCATTTGCCTGAGCGCCGCGCTGGGCATTGTGCTCTTCGGCGTGTTGGGCTTGCCCTGAGCGCGCCTTTCAACGATCAAAACCGATGTCCCGGAACAGCGGCCCGATGGGCGTGCTTCCGGGGCATTTTTTCATGCCGCTTAAAACCCGCGTCCGGCACGGACAGAGGTTGCCGGTTTTGAACGAAGCAGACACAAAGCGCCGGGAAAGATCGATTGTCAAACGGGTTTGTTCATGGTATGATGAAGCGAGGAGGTGTTCCCATGCCCCTGTATATTCAGCGAAATGATATCACCACGATGAAGACGGACGCCATCGTCAACGCCGCCAATGAGGGGTTGCTGGGCGGCGGGGGCGTGGACGGCGCCATTCACCGGGCCGCGGGACCGGAACTGCTCGCGGCTTGCCGCGCGCTGGGCGGCTGCAAGACGGGCCAGGCCAAGATCACAAAGGGTTACCGGCTGCCCGCCAGGTATGTCATTCACGCGGTCGGCCCGATCTGGCGGGGCGGGAATCACGCGGAGCGCGAGCGGCTGCAAAGCGCATACCGCGCGTCCCTGGAACTGGCGCTGGCCTACAAATGCGAGTCGGTGGCGTTTCCCCTGATCTCAACCGGGGCGTATGGTTACCCTAAGGCGCAGGCCATGCAGGTTGCCGTGGACACCATCGGGGAATTTCTGCGGGCGCACGAGATGACCGTCTATTTGCTCGTGTTTGACCGGGAGACCTACGTCATCGGGCAAAAGCGCTTTGACGACATCGCGGCGTACATCGATGACCGCTATGTCAGCGCGCACACGGATTCGCGCCAGGCGCAGCGAAGGCGGTATATGGCCGCGCCTGCGAGGACGGAGGCCTTTGCGCCCTGCGCAACGGCGGCCGGCAGCCTGGATGAAGCGCTGAACCAGCTGGACGAGAGCTTTTCCCAGATGCTGCTGCGCAAGATCGATGAACGGGGGATGACCGATGCGCAATGCTACAAAAAGGCCAATATCGACCGCAAGCTCTTCTCCAAGATCCGCTCGGACCCGCACTACAAGCCCTCCAAAGCCACCGCAATGGCCTTTGCCGTAGCGCTGGAACTGCCGCTTGAGGAGGCGCAGGCCATGCTGCAAAGAGCGGGCTTCGCCTTTTCCCATGCGAGCAAGTTCGATATCATCGTGGAGTATTTCATCGCGCACGGCAACTACAATATTTTTGAAATCAACGAGGCCCTGTTCGCCTTCGATCAGAGCCTGCTGGGAGGTTGAAGCCATGCCCCGTGTCGATGTGACGCAAATGCCCTTTGGCAAAGTCTATGCCCTGCTGGTGAGCAAGGCGCAGAAAAAGGGACGCACCCGGGAAGAGGTGGACCAGGTGACGGCCTGGCTCACGGGATATACCGCCGGGGACATTGCCCGCCTGGAGCAGTCCGCAATGAGCTACGGCGACTTTTTTCGCGGCGCGCCCGCTCCGAACCCCAACCGCACCCGGATCACCGGCACAATCTGCGGCGTTCGGGTGGAGGAGATTGCGGACGCCTTGCTCCGGGAGAGCCGATATCTCGCGGAGTTGGTGGATGAGCTGGCCAAGGGCCGGCCGATGGATCGGATTTTGAGAGCGTAAATGTCGCCTGCCGGGCGACCACGACGCAGCAAAAACGCCTTATACTGTGCCTGTCAGCCAAGCAACACGGTATAAGGGGGATTTGAACATGAAAAAGAACTGGACGGAACTGGTCTTCATTCTCGACCGCAGCGGGTCCATGCAGGGGCTGGAGAGCGACACCATCGGGGGCTTCAATTCCATGCTGGAGAAGCAGAAAAGGGAACCCGGCGAGGCGTTTGTCTCCACCGTTCTCTTCGATAGCCAAGTCGAAGTGATCCACGACCGGGTGCGTGTGGGCGAGGTCAGGCCCCTGACGCGCAAGGACTACGAGGTTCGGGGCTGCACCGCGCTGCTGGATGCCCTCGGCGGGGCGATTCACCACATCGGCAACGTCCACAAGTATGCCCGGGAAGAGGACGTGCCGGAGCGCACACTCTTTGTCATCACAACGGACGGCATGGAGAACGCCAGCCGGCACTACGGGCCCGAGCAGGTCAGGCGGATGATCCGGCGGCAGAAGGAGAAGTACGGCTGGGAATTCCTCTTCCTGGGGGCGAATATCGACGCGGTACAGGCTGCGGGAAGGCTGGGCATTGCCCCTGACCGCGCGGTCAACTGCCACAGCGACAGCACCGGCACCCGGATTCAGTACGAGGCTGTAAGCAGAGCTGTCGCCGCTGTCCGGGGCCATGCGCCGCTGAACGCGCACTGGAAAGACGCCGTTGAGGAGGACTTTTGCGGGCGAAAGAGCGACCGGCGCTGACGGAGCGAAGGTCAACGGCGTTTCTGTTTGGCGGCCGTCTCCCTGAAAGCGGGGGGGCGGCTTTTTGCGCGCTTGAACCGAATGCCCGAAGGGAGCTTTCAACGGGCCCGGTTTGGGGGAAAGGCGGGACGCGGATACAATTTTAATTTTCTCTTGATTGTCGCGGGGGGATGCGCATGTTAAAATTACCTCAAAGTTGGGCTTGACCCAATCAAGGAGGTAGTGGAATGAAGAAAGTGTGCGCAATGCTGCTGGCTTTGGCGCTGCTCACGTTCGCGGTTGCCGCGATGGGCGAGAATGCGTTCAAGGCGGGCACCTATTCCGGCGAAGCGACCGGCATGGGCAAACTGGTCGTTTCGGTTACGCTGAGCGACACGGCGATCGAGTCCATCGAGGTCGTGGAGTCCAACGAGACGCCGTCCATCGGCGGCGCGATCATGGAGGATCTGATTGCCCGCGTGCTGGCGGCGCAGTCCACGCAGCTGGACACGGTTTCCGGCGCGACGGTGACCAGCAACGCGCTGTATGAGGCGGTCAACGCGGCGCTCGTCAGCGCGGGCGCGGACCCGGCGGCGCTTGTGCCGGTTGAGGCCGAGGTTTCCCAGGAGAGCGAAGAGATCAGCTGCGATGTCATCATCGTCGGCGCGGGCGGCGCGGGCATGAGCGCGGCGCTCAAGGTCAACGAACTGGGCTATACGGCTATCGTGATCGACAAGCAGGCCTTTGTCGGCGGCGCTACGGCGATGTCCTCCAGCTCCGCGCTGGCGCAGGGCACGCGCGTTCAGGCCGAGAATGGCGTGATCGACAGCCCGGAACTGTGCATGCAGGAGCTGCTCGTCGTGGGCGATTATGAGAACGACGCCACCCCGACCTGGCTGCTGGCGCGCTACTCCGGCGAGGCCATCGACTGGCTGAACGACGACATGGGCGTGCTGTTCAATGAGAGCGTCGGCTCGGCTTCCGCGGAGTACAGCGTGGGCCGCGCCCGCACGTCCGTGACGGGAAGCGGCGCCGGCCTTTGCGAGGACCTCAAGAACAAGCTCGAAGAGAAGGGCGTTCGCCTCATTCTCAACACCCGCGCCTATGAGCTGACCGATACGGACGGCGTTGTCGATGGCGTGCTTGCCCGCGACGTCAACACCGGCAAGGAATACCGCTTCCACGCGAAGGCGGTGCTGCTGGCGACGGGCGGCTACTGCTATTCCGATTACATCGACCCGTCCCTGCTCTCCCTGCCGAACTCCGGTTCCAAGGCGAACACCGGCGATGGCATTGAGATGGCGCTGCCCTACGGCGCCGTGCTCCAGAACATGGACATGGTCGCCGTGGCCGGCCATGGCATCCGCATCGGCGACACCGCGCATCACACCCAGGGCCAGAGCAAGAACGCCTACAAGACCACGGGCGCGATCCTGGTGAACATGGATGGCCGCCGCATTGAGAACGAGCTGGGCCGCCATGCCGACCTGTTCCCCAAGATGAAGGAAGCGGGCCGCACCTTCATGCTCATGGACGAGGCGGGCTTCAAGGCGTACGCGGAGTCCTGCGTCAAGGCGAACTTCTTCACCCAGGAGCAGCTGGACACCTGGCTTGAGGAGAACGGCACGGGCGTCACCGTGATGGCGCACGCCGACACGATTGAGGAAGTCGCCAACATCGTCGGCGTCAATGCGGAAAACCTGCTGGACGAAGTGGCGCGCTATACGTCCTTTGTCGAAAAGGGCGTGGACGAGGACTTCGGCCGCGAGGTCAGCGTTGCCCTGGGCGATGGCCCGTACTACCTGGTTGAGCAGTGCCTGCGCTACAGCACCACGCTGGGCGGCATCACGATCAACAAGGATCTGGCTGTTGTGGACAGCATGAACGCACCGATTCCGGGCCTTTACGCCGCGGGCGAGCTGGTAGGTGGCGTCTTTGGCGCGAACTTCCCGCCGTCCTCCGGTGTGGGCTGGGCGCTGACTAGCGGCATGCTGGCGGGCGAGAGCATCGTCAACGCGATCCAGTAAAGCGCAAATTGAGTAAAAAAAGGCACATCTGCGGATGTGCCTTTTTTGGTTTAGACGCTGCGCTCGGGCGTGCCGGAAGGGTCAAAATTATAGCCCTTTCCGCGGACGTTCTTGATGTATTGCGGGCGCGCCGGGTTGGGCTCCAGCTTTTTGCGCAGGTTGTAGACGTGAACGATGACCGTGCGCACATCGCCGTAACTGGGCTTGTCCCAAACGGCCTCGTACAGCTCGTCCGGCGTTACGATTCGGTTGGGGTGGTTGAGCAGGTACATGAGGATGCCGAACTCGATGGGCGCCAGGGGGATGGATTCGTTCTCGCGCGTGAGGCTGTGGCTGGCGGTATCCACGGAAAAATCCCGGAAGGAAACCTGCTGCGGGCGTTCGGCCCGCTCAATCTGCACGCGGCGCAGGTTGGCCTGAATGCGCGCTTGCAGCACGCGCGTGTTAAACGGCTTGGTCAGATAGTCGTCGCCGCCGGTTTCCAGCGCGCGAACGATGGTTTCCTCGTCGTCAAGGCAGCTGATGAAGATGATCGGGCAGTAGATCTTGCGGCGCAAACGCGCGCAAAGGTCAATGCCGTTGATGTCCGGCAACATGATGTCCAGCAGGATGACGTCTGTGTTCGCGCCGCACAATTCGATGGCCTGCGAGGCGTTCTGCGCCCACTTGATTTCATATTCCTTGCACTCGCTCAGATAGTAATGTATAATCTTAGCGATTGCGGGGTCGTCTTCCACCAGCAATACCCTGACCATAAAATGCCTCCTGAAGGAAAGTGAATGAGATGCTCAAAAAGTTGGCCGTCGCGGCGGTTGCGCTTGTGCTGATGACCGGCGCTTTGATCGGGATCAATCTGTCCATGCCGCGCCTGGGGCAGTCGTTTTCGATGCCGGAAACGCTCGAGGGCATGGGCTACCGCCTCGATCCGTTTGCGCAGGAGCAGGACGGGAGCGTGCTGATCCATATTGAGGACGCGGGCAGGGTACCCGATGCCGTGCTCGTGCTGGCGGCCATGCGCCCCTTTGAGGTGGAAATCCAGGGCGAAACGGTCTATCGCTACGCGGGGGATTCGCCGTATCGCCGGTTGCACGTGCTCAGCCTTCCCCTGGATGCGCCGCAGCTTTGCATCCGGATTGTCTCCGCGCAGAAGAACATGAAGGTCATGCTGACCTCTGCGGAAAGAGCCGGCCGGCTTGCCGCGTTTTTTCAGGGCGTCAGCTGTATTTTTATCGGCATGTACATCGTCATGCTGATCTTTTCCCTGATACTCTATGTCCATAAAAAGACGGAGCGCTATCTCCTTGCCCAGTCCGCAGCGGTACTCACCGTGATCGTCACGACGGTTTTTACCTCCGGCGTCTTCCAGCTCGGGCTGACGGAGGAGACGTATGCGGCCCTTCAGAAGGTGATGGACGCCGTTCGTTCCCCAATCCTGATCGTCTGCTGCATTGCGCTGCTTCAGCCGGCCAAGCCCTTTGAATGGGTGTACCGGCATGCACTGCCGATTCTCGCCGTTGCGATTGCGCTGATGACGGCGCTGATTTTGCGCAACCGGATCATCGCTTACAATGTCGTGGACATGACGCTCCATCTGTTCGGCCTATTTTATGTGCTGCTCTCCCCGATGCAGGCGGAAAAGCCCTGCCGCTGGTTTACGGGCTTTTACATTGCGCGGTTCGCGCTCTCGGTCTACACGATGCTCAACAACAGGGCCATTTTGCCCAATACGGAATTGATGGTGTATTTCTACATTCCGCAGCTCAACTGCATTCTTATTGTATTCGGCTGCATGATGCTCGTCAATATCCGCTTTGCAGAAAAGTTCAGGCAGGTGGACACCATGAGCGCACAGCTTGAAAAGCTCAACACCGAGTTGGACGCCAAAGTTGTGGCGCGCACGCACGACCTTGAAGTTCAGCAGCAGAAGCGCCATATGATGATGACCAATATCTTTCACGACCTGCGAAGCCCGCTGTTCATTGCTAGAGGCTGCTCGGACATGCTCCGGGTCGAAGGCGGCGAAAACGAAGAGTGCCTCGCCACGATTCAAAGCAATCTGGAGTACCTGAGCACGCTCACCGAGCAGCTTTTCCTGATTGCCAAGCTGGAGGAGAAGAAGATCACCTTTGCGCAAGTGGATGTGGATTTGAGCGCGCTTTGCTCGATGCTTGCGCGCGAATACGAAATCCAGGCCCGACAGGCGGGGATACGCTTTCGCTACACGGCGCCGGACGGGCCTTGCATCGTCACGGGGGACAGATTCAGGCTCAAGCAGGCGCTTGAAAATCTGACCGGCAACGCGCTCAAGTTCTGCGATCCGGACAACGGCGAAGTGACGCTGGCGCTCGGCAGAAAAGGGGAACAGATTGTCCTGTCCGTTACGGACAACGGACAGGGCATCGCCCCGGAGGACATTCCCCACGTATTTGAACGCTACTATACGGGGCATGGCACGGACAAGATCCGCTCCACCGGTTTGGGCCTGGCCATCGCCTACGAGATCGTTGCGGCGCATCGGGGCACGTTGGAGGTGGCCAGCACCGTGGGGCAGGGAACCACGTTCACCCTCACCCTTCCCGAGGCCAATCCATGAGGAAAGCCTGGGCGCTTGTTTTATCGCTCCGGAGCGAAGAGAGGAACTTTGGGGTTTCTCAATCGCTGCGGAGCTTTTTTGGCTTTTGACGACGGACGCGGATGGGGGCAAAAAGCGATATGCTTGCGCAAAAATAGGATGCAAAAGCGGGAAAAAATCGAAAAATGTCCGTCTAATTGATCGGAAAGGAGGTCGGTGGAATGAATGCTGTCAAGGGCCCTGAGAACAGCGCGGAAGAGACGATCAACCGCATGATTCAAACATACGAGAAAGACCTGCTTCGCCTGTGTTGTACCTATCTGAAGGATGTGTCGCTGGCCGAGGACGCCGTGCAGGAGACGTTCCTCAAAGCGTATAAGCATCTGCATGCGTTTCGCGGGGAAAGCAGCGAAAAGACTTGGTTGATTCGCATTGCAATCAATGCGTGCAGGGATGTGCAGCGGACGAATTGGTTTCGCAATCTGCCGCGCATGGTGAATCTGGATGCTGTGCAGGTGACGCAGGAGCTTGAGATCGGCTCCGAACTGGTGGCCGAGATTATGAAGATGCAAAGCCGGTACAGGGAGGTTATTTTCATGTACTACTATGAGGATCTGAAGGTGGAGGAAATCGCCGCGATCCTGAACGTGTCCAAATCGACCGTCTGCCGCCGGATTGAAAAGGCGCGCAGACTGCTCAAAAACATGCTGGAAGGAGGGAAAAACCGTGAGTGATGATCGGGCGTACAAGCAAGAGGTTCGCAGGGCATTTGACGAAGCGTTTGCCTTCCTTGATGAGAGGCCCTCTTTGCGCGGCAAAATCATGCACAAGCTGGAGAGCGGGCGCAAGCGGGGGAGAAGCGTTTCGCTGCGGGTGGCCGTTGCCGCCGCCGTGCTGCTTGCGCTTGGCGGCGTGGCCATCGCGGCCAATCTGAATCTGTTTGCGCACTTCAGCACGGTTCAAAGCGATCAACCGGCCAGCGCGCAGCGCCTGGAGCTTGTGGATACGCTGGCGGTTTCCGTCGGAGAAACCGTGGAGATCGTGACGCCTGCCTGGACGGGCGGGACGGACACGGATTACGACCGGATCGCGGCCAGTCAGGCGGGGCGAACGTTCACGCTGACGGTGGACGAGGCGTACTGCGACGGGCACAAGATTTACTACACCTATACATTCAGCCACGACGAAAATCAAGCGCTCTGCGGCGAGGGTAAGCCGACGGGCTTTGACGCCTTTTCGATGGAATGGCCGGGCCAGGCGTGGAACGAGGCGTTTGCGCAGGCGGATGGCCGACTTGGAGCGGAGGAAAACGCCTGGTTCACGGCGCATTCGACCGGTTGGTTTGCCGTTCAGAATTGTTACCTGGGCGACGGCGCGTCCCTTCCCGACGGCACGTCCCTGCGGATTTGGGACAGCTGGGTAGAACGCAGGGACGAGACCACCTGGCAGGGCTATTACGAGGTGGAGCTGCCCGAAGGCTACGAGGCCGGGGAGAGCGTTTGCATCGTGCTCAACGCGATGTATCAGGCGAGCCTGAACTATGTGGACGAGACCGGGATCTATCAGGCCGGGATCAGCCCGATTCCGGAGGCGTATGTCGGCATCATCCGCGTGCCGGTCACCATTCCCGTGACGGGAAGCGTCACGCCGCTCAAGAGCGAAGCAGAGTTTGAGGGTTACAGCGCGAAGGCGGAGCTGCGGCTTTCCGAGGTGGACATCTCGGGCGAAATCCTCGTGACGCCGGAGTCGGCGCTTGAAACGGCGGATCGTCCGCCCGAAGCCGATGTGCAGGGCTATGCGCTCCTGGCCGATGGCGTGCTGGTCAGTGACAGCTGGGGCGCGCGGGTCTGGTCGGCGGAGGACGGCGCATACCGGTATGAGGTGCGCTATGCGCTTCCGGAATCCACGCAGAGCCTGGCGCTCAGGCCGGTGTACAGGGATGGAACGATGCCGGAAGGCGAGGACATTGTTCTTCGGTAAAGCCGAACGGTTGCCGGTGGGCGGGAATATCCGTCCGCCGGCATGACAAAGCGACGTGAAAGACGATGACGGAGGTACACGATGAAAAACAGGATTGCGTGGATACTGGCGCTGATGATGGTGCTTGTCTGTGCGGCGGCGAACGCGCAGGAATACGTTTCCGTTTCCGAAATTTATGCGCAGGCACAGGCTATGGGCGGCGTATGGCAGCAGACGTTTGATACGCCGAACGGAGAGCTGGTAGTCGATGTGCCGATCACCGTGCCGGACGTGGAGCGGATGCCGGTGATCACCGTGGAACAGGCGAAGATCAGCGAGGCATTTTTCAACCAGCTCTGCCAGGGCAAAAAGAGAGGCAATTCGGACGAGCTGCAATACGAGATCGACGTGGACGCAGAACCGGTGGAATTCTTCCTGGGGCGGGAATACGACTACATCCTGGGGGAGCAGACGGACAACACGGGGTATGACGCCGTATCCACGATGTGGATTTACCATGGCGCGTTCCGCTCCAGCGAGGGGACGACGCTCATGCCGATGGCCCGGCCGATCACGTACCATGAGATTGCCGATGTGGACATGGACAAGGCCTACATGCGCGGAAGCGATCTGACGGTTCGGGGGATGATGCGCCTGTGGCAATCGGACATCGAACGCTATGTGGGGGAAGGCTATGTGCTCGCGCCGGTGCGCATTGAGGTCAAGGGCTCCAATGTGATCGAGAACCCGGGGAACAACGTCGTTTACGAACGCGATGGGTATACCTATGTTTACGCGGATCAGCTGATCGGGGGGATTCCGGTCTTTGGCGGAATTTCCAATCTCTCTTCGAGAACGTTCAACATCGCCTATGAGGTCAGCGCGCAAACCAACCGCATCGCGGACTCCGAACTGCTTCGCGGTTATCGGCTGGGCACGGAGAGTTGTCAGACGAGCCTGGTCGCGATCTGCAAGGACGAAGCGAACTACCGGACGGAGACGGAACTGCTGAACACCCGCTCGGTGGAGATGGAGGACGTGCCGCTGGCGCCGCTTGAGCGCGTGCTGGAGAGCATCGCGGCGGAAATTGAAGCCGGGCACATCCGCGAGGTGGTTTCCGTCAGCCTGGGCTACATCCTGTATTCCAATCCGGATATGACGGACTATGCGTGGGCGATTCCGCGCTGGACGGTGGATTGCGTCTATGTCGCCGACAACATGAAGAGCCACTACGCCTATTGGGAAAAGATGCTGAGCCGTTCTAACCCTGAGTATGAACTGGCGCCGACGATCGAGGACCCCTCGGTGTACGTGTATACGGGCGAGATGTCGCCGCACAACAGCGAATACTATACCTCGCTGCCCATTGATGCGCAGAGCGCGGAGCCGATTCTCATCACCACCGGCAGTGTGGAACAATTCCGTGTGCCGGATCTGGTGACCTGGGATCAGATTTGAGCAAGTGGGGCTGCTTGGAAAAATGCTGTTCCGGACGATCGAACAACGCCAGCGCTTCTTAAAGCGTTTGCGCTTGAGAAAACGATAGTTTCTCTGGAAATCAAAAATGAATCCGCGGTTCCCCCGTCCTTGCGGGAACTGCGGATTCTCTATTTATAGAACTGCGGAGAAATCAGTTCCCGTCGGTGCGCTGCTTTCCTAATAAGTTCATTGTGGGCTTCAATCCGGCTGACTTCTGGTCCTTTGTATTTGGCAAAGCGAAGGATTGCATGCTGTGGTTTAATCATGAATAGGCACCTCCTTTTAAGGAAATAGGAGTTTTGAAAATGGTGCATACGTACGTACCTGTGTACAAAGCCTGTATGTGAGTACGTATGTATGCAGTTTATCAGGTGAATTCTCCCTTACAAGGGTCATACGAAGGGGTTATTCGGTGAATAGTCCTTCTGCCAGCCGTCGCAGGTCTGCATGGGGAGTTTAAGCAAAGGCTCAATGCCCGAAAAGCCCCATACGCGCCTGCCTGCTGCGTTAGTCTGATTGTTGTTGTGCTCGATACCGTATTTTTTCTGATTGCCGATCAGAAAGTCGCGGAAGCTGCGCTGCTTGAGTGGCGAAAAGTTGTTCTCCTCACACCAGATGCTGTAGATTTTGTAAAGCTCCTTAGCGCTGATTCTGCCGTTTTCTGTCAGGCTGATGTATCCCTCGGATTCCATAAACAGAAGCGCATTGTTGGCGTCCTGTTTGACGATATCCCGGTTTGCGCGTACGCGTTCACTTTCAGAAAAGCGGAAACTGTTGGCAATCAGGCGCTGAAGTCCCTCGAATGCCCAAAGAAAGATTCCTTCCAGCTCGCGGCACATCTTCTCCGCTAAGTCGGGATCGTCAACACGGTTAGACGGTTTCTCACGTGTGGTCAGAATCAGCTGACGGCGATAGAAGCCGTCGCTGCGATCATACAGCGATTGCAGATCGCCATTGCTGAAGGCGAGAAGCCGTGCATACATCCAGCCCTGATAGCTCTGGCGACCCTTCTTTTCCAGATCCATGCGCCCCTGCGCGGTGACGAGCGACT
>CALVTV010000036.1 GCA_944363005.1 uncultured Clostridia bacterium
ATAGTGTTCAAACCATTCGGTGATCTCGCGAAGCCGTCTCTCGCGGTGCTTCGGCTTTCCCGAACGGGAGAGCTCGTGGTTTTCGCCATGGAACAGGCACAGCCGCGCCGGACAACCGTGGACCTTGAGCGCAGTGAACATCTGCAGGCCTTCGGCCATCCAGCAGCGATAGTCCTCGTCCGCGTGGATAAAGAGCGTCGGCGTCACGCAGCGGTCGGCGTACTTGAGCGGCGAATGAAACCAGAGCTTTTCCACGTCGCTCCAGGCGGTACAGAGCATCTGATCGGCATTGAACGTGTATCCGATGTCCGTGGTATTGCTCTTGGAGATCCAGTTGGCAATCGAACGCTGAGACGCGGCCGCGGCAAACCGGTTGGTGTGGCCGATGATCCAGTTGGTCATGAAGCCGCCATAGCTGCCACCCGTCACGCCCACGCGCGCCGCGTCAATCTGCGGATACGCCGCGAGAACGGCGTCGGTAAAGCGCATCAGGTCGTCGTAATCGATGGTACCGTACTTGCCGCGGATGTCCGCAAAGTTGTCCCCGCGTCCGTCACCGCCACGCGGATTGCAGAAGAAGACGAAGTACCCAAGGTTCGCCCAAACCTGCATCTCATGGAAGAACACGCTGCCAAAGGCCGCCTTGGGTCCGCCATGAATGTCCAGGATCGCGGGATACGTCTTGGCGGGATCGTAGCCAACGGGTTCGAGCACAAAGCCCTCGATCGTCACCCCGTCGCTCAGAATTTGCAGCGGCTTCGGCTCACTGAGCGTCTTGCCCTCGTAGACGGCTTCATTGAACGAGGTCTTGCGCACGAGCGCGCCGTCCTCCAGCGCATACACCTCCTGCAACCGCATGCCACGCATGGCAACGGCCAGCACGCGCCCCTCGTGCACATCAAAGCAGTCCACCGAGCCCGCGCCCTCGATGAGCACCTCGGCCCGGCCATCCGGCGACAAGCGCAGGAGCTTGGTATCCGTGTGATCGGCCACCGTGTAATAGAGGAATTCGCCCTCGGTCATCAGGCTCTTTCCGCCGCCAAGCCGGCAGTCCGACCCGACGTTGCTGCCCGGCGCGTCGTCCCTGCCAAACACAGGCTGAGGCTGGCCCTCCTCCATGCGATAGAGCACGGGGTTCTGGTTGGCGCCGTGTTGCTGCATGTCCGTAGCATAGAAGCAGGGCTCACCCTGCCAGAAAAACACCTCGTCCACGCTGAGCACGCCGTCCGGCAGGAGCTGTTGCGTCTCGCCGGTTGCCGCGTCATACAGGCAGACCTGTGAGGTAACCGGTGCTTTTGCCGCATAGCACTTGCCCGCGTAGAGCACGCGCGCGCCTTCGACGTCCATCTGCGCCACCTGCATCAGCGGATCGCTCAACGGCAGAATTTCGCCGGTCTGCGGCGTCACAATCATCACCCGGTTGCGCTTTCCGTCGATGAATCCCTTGCCGTTAAACCAATAGGGAATCTCCTCGAGCACCTGGTAGTCTTGTTCCTGGCTGGCGGCATCCATCGCCGCCCGGCGCTGCGCTTCGTCCATGGCAAAAAAGTCGCCCATGCGCCGGTCATACGTCGCCAGCACAGCCCAGCGCCCGTCGGACAAAGGCTTCACCTGCGTTACATTGAGCGGCAGACGCAACGCCTCGCTGGCCTCGCCGCCGTCCAGCGACAACCGCTGGAAGACCGTCAGCGGTTCCCCGGCGGCCTTGCGCTCGCGGTCCTCGCCCTTGCGCGCCGCGGCGAAGAGAATCTCCCGTTCACTCTGGAAGAAAAAACTCTTGCAGTCGCCCGCAGACGTCATCGGGCGCACTTCTCCCGTTTTTGCGTCCATCACGTAGAGGTTTCCCGCATAGCCGTCGCGCTTCTCGTTGGCCTTTTGCGCGACAAACGCGGCACAACGTCCGTCCGCAGACCAGGTCAAACCGCTTAGAAACGTATAATCACAAAAATCATCGAGCAAAAGCGGATTTTTTTCCATGCGATTCACTCCATTCCGTTTTTACCGTCATGATATCATCCCCGCGCCCCGCTGTCAATTCCACGCGAAATTCCTCTTGCACTTTTGCCCTTGCCGCCTTATAATGGCACCATATTTTCCCCCACACTCCAAACAAGAAGGTGTTTGCATGTTCCGTCCGTTTATCGCCCTTTCCACCAGCGGCAACAGCCCGGAGAAACCCGGCAATTACCGCACGCTCGAGTGCTCCACCGCTTACACGCACGCCATCGCGCTTGCCGGCGGAATTCCCGGTCTGCTTTGCGAGGAAGCGCCTGAAGCCGCCGCTTCGCTCTATGACGCCCTGCTGCTCACCGGCGGCGGCGATCTGGAACCCTCCCTCTTCGGGGAAACCAAGCTCAACGACACGGTGAGCATCGACCCTATCCGCGACGCTTTCGAGCTTCCGCTCGTGCGCGCGTTTCTCGCCGCCGGAAAGCCGGTGATGGGCATCTGCCGCGGCGCACAGGTGATCAACGTCGCCATGGGCGGCACGCTGTATCAGGATCTTCGCGAGCAGCTCGGCTTTGTCCACTCCGACATGCGCTTGCGCCATTTCGTCAACGCACAAGAGGGCTCCGTGCTGCGCCGTCTCTTTGGCGAGCGCTTCCGGGTCAACAGCACCCATCATCAGGCGATCCGGGACCTGGCGCCGGGTCTGCACGCCACGGCGTATTCCCCCGAGGGCATCGTTGAGGCTTTC
The DNA here is from genome assembly GCA_944363005.1 of uncultured Clostridia bacterium. Classification (GTDB taxonomy): domain Bacteria; phylum Bacillota; class Clostridia; order Christensenellales; family Aristaeellaceae; genus Ventricola. Next base: position 2,699 of record CALVTV010000036.1, read on the forward strand.
GAACATGACTCCCTGCCGATTTTGGGCACGCAGTTCCATCCCGAGCGCCTGACCGCGCGCGAGGATGAACCCTTCACCCCGGATTTCCTGCCGCTCTTTGAGCACTTCATCGGCCTGTGCCGCGCACAGAAAGGCTGACTGCTCACAGGCATACGCAGCCCGCAAGTGACATATTGAAAAGAGCCCGAACACCGCAATCCGTGTTCGGGCTTCGTTTATCTAATTGTTGTACGCCAGATGCGTACCAGGAACGCTTCCTGCAATCATACATGCAAAGAACCCGTCAGCTTTCCTTCACGATCCAGGCGCATGATCTCCTCGATTGTGCCGTCTTCGCACAGCGCGCTGAGCACCTCGATTACCCGTTCATCATAGAAATGCGGCAGTTTGCACAATTCTCCCACAGCCGCCGCAACGGCCATGCCTTTCTTGTAAGGGCGATCCGTCGTCATCGCGTCAAACGCATCCGCAACCGCCAGAATCCGCGTAGGCAGGTCAATTTGCTCAGCCGTCAGCCCGTCCGGGTATCCGCTTCCATCCAGGCGCTCGTGATGGCCGCGCGCAATGCGCGCCACATCGTCCGTAAACCGCCCAGTCAGCAGTTTTGCGCTGTCCACCGGATGACGGCGCATGATGACCAGTTCCTCATCATCCAGAAAACCCGGCTTGTTGAGTACCTCCACAGGCAAATAGCACTTGCCTACATCGTGATACAGCGCAGCCAGTCACAGGTTATGCAAGTGATCTGCCCCAAGTTGAAGCCGATGTCCCAGCGCCTCCGCATATCGCATCACCCGGCGCGAATGACCAAAGGTATAATGATCCTTGCGTTCAATCTGCCCATTGAGATCGTTGAGATCATTGACGAACTGCAAAAACTCTCCAAAAACCGGCTTGGACGTCACGCACAAAAGCTCAATTTCCTCATG
>CALVTV010000037.1 GCA_944363005.1 uncultured Clostridia bacterium
CGTGACGCCTTGCGCTACAATAGACGGGCAATGCAAAGGAGAGGATACAACATGGCGATACGGGCGGTCATTTGGGACCTGGATGGAACGCTGCTCAACACGCTGGACGATCTGGCGGCGAGCACCAACGCGGCGCTTGAAATGAACGGTTTGCCGCTGCGCACGCGGGAAGAGGTGCGCAGGTTTGTGGGTAACGGAATCGCGCTGCTGATTGAGCGCGCCGTACCTGAAGGATACCCGCCGGAAAAGACGAAAAAGGTACTGGGTGACTTTGTGACCCACTATGCGCAACACAACCGCGACACCACGCGGCCCTATGACGGCATTCCGGAACTGCTGGCGGCGCTGGCCGCGCGCGGGATCAAAATGGGCATCGTATCCAATAAAATAGACTTTGCCGTACGCGAACTGAGCCGGGTGTATTTCGGGGATTTGATGCAGGTGACGGTGGGCGACGATCCTTCCCGCCGCCGCAAGCCCGCGCCGGACAGCGTGCTGGAGGCGATGCGCAGGCTCGGCGTGGACCAAGCGCAGACGCTGTACGTGGGCGACTCCGATGTGGATGTGATGACGGCGCGCAACGCCGGTGTGACGGGCTGTGCGGTGAGCTGGGGATTCCGGTCGGAGGAAAGCCTCCGGCAGGCCGGTGCGCAGCACATCGTGGCGACGCCTGCGGCGCTGCTGGCGCTGGTGGAATCGCTGTGAGCGCGCGGTATGACGCCATCGTGCTGCTGGGGGTGGCGCTCAGGGCGCACGATCAGCCCACAGAGGAATTGCGCGCACGGGTGCGCAGTGCTGCGCAGGCGTACCGCCGGTTTGGCCCGCTGCCCATTGTGGTGAGCGGGGGATACACGGGGGATCACCGCGAAAGCGAGGCCAGCGTGATGGCCCGCCTGCTTGGGGAACAGGGAATTACCGGCGTCGTGCTGGAGGAAAGCTCGCGCTCCACGATGGAAAACTTTACCTGCACGGCCCGCTTGCTTGGCGGAGCGCGCGGTCGGCGCGTGCTGGTGGTGACCAGCGATTATCACATGCTTCGGGCGCGGCTCACGGCGCGGCGTGTGGGGTTTCGAACGGGGGGCGTTGCGGCAAGGCTTTGCCACGACGCCGTGTGGAAGGCTCTGCGCGCAAAGGAATGGGGCTATCTGGTCGACCTGCTCATGGGTTGGCAGGACGAGGGAAAAGCGCGGCCCGAGTGGACCTACCGCCTCTTTGACGCGGTTTTTGGCGAAAAATGAAATGCGGGCGGGTATATTGACAGTGTGGGAATGACCGAATATAATGAACCCTGTTTGGGCCAGAATGTATGCCAGGCAAACGATTTGCTGCGCATATTTATGGCTCAGAAAGGAGTAGATCATGTCGGATTTGACCCGGCGGCCTTCGGCTGTCTTTACGCTGACCCGTTGCGCGCTGTTGAGCGCGATCGCGGTCGCGCTGTATTATTTGGAAATCCCGATTGTTGCGTTTTATAAACTCGATCTGTCCACGCTCCCGGCAATTTTGGCCGGGTTTGCCATGGGCCCCACGCAGGGGTTTGCCGTGGTGGTGGTCAAAAACCTCATTCACATGCTCGGCACGAGCACCTTTGGCGTGGGGGAAGCGGCGGATATTCTGATGTCCGGCGCGTTTGTGGTGCCGGCCAGCCTCCTGTACCGGCGGAACAAGAGCCGTCAGGGCGCGCTGGTTGCGATGCTGGTGGGCATTGCGCTGATGACCGTGGCGGGCGTGCTGACCAATTATTTCATTCTGATTCCCGCCTATCAGGTGCTCATGAATATGCCGCTGGAAGCGATCATTGCCATGGGCAGCGCGGTTCACAGCAGCATCAACAGCACATTGCGGCTTGTGATCTTCATTACCGCGCCCTTCAATGTGCTCAAGGGCGGCGTGCTGAGCCTTGCAAGCTACCTGCTTTACAAGCGCGTTTCGCCTCTGTTGCATGAAAATGCCGGACGCTGAGCGGGAAAGGTGAGAAACGTGAGATCCTTTGAATTTACACAGGAGCGGCAAATGCGAAGACTGGGCGCCAGTTTGGGCGCCTGCGTGCGCGCGGGCGATGTGGTGTTGCTGCGCGGGGAGATGGGCGCGGGCAAGAGCGTGCTCACGCGCGCGGCGGCGAAGGCGATGGGCGTAGAGGGCCCCGTGCCCAGTCCGACATTCACCATTCTCAATATCCACGAGGGGCGCGCATTGCGGCTGTATCACTTTGACCTGTACCGGCTCGAAGACGCTGATGCGCTCTACGAGATGGGGCTGGAGGAGTATATTCCCGCGCCGGACGGGGCGAGCTTCATCGAGTGGCCGGAGCGGGCGGAAGAGGCCATGCCCGGAGATGCCCTGACGGTTGTGATTGCGTATGCGGCGGACGGCGAGGCGCGGCACGTGGAGCTGATTCCCGGCGGGGCGTTTGACGAGGCGCGCATTGAAGAGATTCTGCGGCACATGGAGGCGCACGATGAATATCCTGATGATTGATACTTCCGGCCCGGCATGCGGCGTGGCGCTGATGCGGGATGGGCAGATTGTGTGCGATATGCAGCTCATCAGCGGCCGCACGCACAGCCAGCGCGTGATGCCGATGGTGGACATGGCGCTCACCATGAGCGAGATGACGATTGCGGACATCGATCGATTTGGCGCGGTAATTGGCCCGGGTTCGTTCACCGGCGTGCGCATCGGCGTTTCCACGGTCAAGGCGCTTGCGCATGCGGCGGGCAAGCCCTGCGTCGGGGTGGATGCGCTCGCGGCGCTTGCGGCGAACGTTGCGTCGTTTGACGGGGTGATTTGCCCCATCCTGGACGCGCGCGCCAAGCAGGTCTATGGCGCCATGTTCCGCGCGGGCGAGGTGCCCGAGCGGCTCATGGAGGATGAGGCCATGCCGCTTGAGGCGTATCTGAACGCGGTAGAGGCGACGGGGGAGCGCGCGCTGTTCCTGGGCGATGGCGTGGCGGCATTCCGGGACGCGATTGCCCAAAGGCTGGGGGAACGCGCCGATTTTGTTTCGCCCCAGCACATGAACCTGCGCGCGGCCAGCGCATGCGCATTGGCGGCGCATCAACAGGAGATGGACTACGTTCACCTGCTTCCGCTGTACCTGCGCGCGCCCCAGGCGGAACGCGAGCGCGCGGCAAGGGAGGCGGCCGGCCATGTGTGAGGTTCGCCCGATTCGCGAGGAAGACGTACCCCAGATTCATCAGATTGAAACGCTATGCTTTGCCATGCCCTGGAGCGAGGAGAGCATTTTGCACGACATCCGGGAAAACGTGGTGGCGCGGTGGTTGGTGCTCGACGACGGGACCGGGCGCGTGCTGGCGTACGCGGGCATGTGGCTGGTGCTCGACGAGGCGCATGTGTGCAACGTGGCTGTGCATCCGGATGTCCGGCGCAAGGGCTATGGACGGCGGATTTTTCAGGCACTGTGCGACTTGGCCCGGGAGAACTCCATGGTGCTCATGACGCTTGAGGTGCGGCGCAGCAACCTGGCGGCGCAGGCGCTGTATCATTCCTGCGGCTTTTTGGACGTGGGATACCGCAAGCGGTATTATGAAGACAACCACGAGGACGCGCTCATCATGTACCGCGAATTTCAGGTTGGTTGACGCGCGAATCAACTGCATAGACTAGGGGGAAAAGTCCCCCTTCTTTTTGGATTGCGGGAGTCACGCATCGGGAGCAAGCATAGCGCAGTATGGGCTTTTTTGCTTCAGTTGGGGCTCTGCCTCTTTTCTTTTGGGCAAATTTGGGGTACAATATTAAAATCCCGGAGTATGGGAAGAATCAGGACGGGAGAGAAGACATGCAGCTGGAAATCATGGGAGCCAAGGTGGACGTGTACGAAAGCGGATGCGGGGAAAAGAGCGCACTGCTGTTGCATGGCTGGGGCTGCTCTGCGCAGCTGATGGAGAGCGTGCAGCGGGCGCTTGAAGGCGCGATGCACGTCGTTTCCCTCGACTTCCCCGGGCATGGCAAGAACGGTACCGCTTTGCCTCCGCCCGAACCCTGGGGCGTTGAGGAATACATGGAGATGACGGCGCAGCTCATTCGAAGGCTTGACATGGCGCCGTGCGACATTGTGGCCCATTCCTTTGGGGGGCGCGTGGCCATCCTGCTGGCGGCGACCCATCCGGAGCTGGTGCGTCGCATGGTGATCACCGGCGGCGCGGGCATCAAAAAGCCCGCAACCGGGAAGATGAGCGCGAAGCAGCGGCTGTATCGCGGGTTGCGCGGGGCCGTCAATCTCGCGGAACACACCCATCTCTTTGGCGATTTGCCGCAGAAGGGACGGGAGGCACTGGTGCAAAAGTTCGGCTCGCCGGACTACCGGGCGCTTTCCCCCGAGATGCGCAAGACATTCAATCGGGTCATTGCGCTCGACTTGACGGACCGGCTTGAGCAGGTGCAGGCGCCGACGCTCCTTTACTGGGGCGCGCAGGACACCGAGACGCCGCTTTGGATGGCGCAAGTGATGCGCGATCGCATCCCGGACGCCGGACTGGTGGTCGAGGAAGGGGCGGGGCACTTTGCCTACCTCGAGCGCAATGCAAAATTTCTGCGCGTGGTGCGCAGCTTCTTTGAGGTCACGTGACGCGAGAGGGAGGCGGAAGGATGTTGGGAGTCATCGGGCAGGCGGCCGTGGTTGCCGTTTGCAGCGTGCTGAGCGGATGGCGGCTCTTGCACTATTTTCAGTTGGAGAGCTATCAGCTTCCGGGGTATTGGCGCTCCGTGCGGCGCAACGCCGTGCGTGCAGCGATGCCGCCGGTGGCGGTTGCCGCGGCGGGCGTTGCGTCCTGGGCGCTGGGGTTTGCCTGGTATGTGCGCCTGCTGTTGATGTTGGCGCTGGCGGGGTATTGCTTTTTGCTCGCCACGCGGGAAAAGGCGAAGAAGCCCTTTGTGGTCACGGAGCGCGTCAAGCGCCTGATCGCCGTACATGGCGTGACGGCGTTTGCTGTCGCGTGCCTGGCCTTTGCGGTTTCGCCTGCGCTGGGGTATCTCATGCCCGCCGCCGAGGTGGCCTGGGTAGCGCTGGCCGCCGTATGCGCCGCGCCCGTGGAAAAACGGATCAATCAACAGTTTGTCGATGACGCCAAGGCGCGCCTTGATGCGCGCCCGAATCTGATTCGCATCGGCATCACCGGAAGCTACGGCAAGACGAGCACCAAGTTCCTTTTGCGCGACATCCTTTCGGTCAAGTACAATGTGCTGGCGACGCCTTCGAGCTTCAATACGACCATGGGCGTCACGCGGGTCATTCGCGAGCAGCTCACCGGCAACCATCAGGTGTTCATTGCGGAGATGGGCGCGCGACATGTGGGCGATATCCGGGAGCTGGTGGATCTGGTGCATCCGAGCATGGGCCTCATTACGTCGGTCGGCCCGCAGCATCTGGATACATTTGGCACGCTCGAGCGCATCAAGCACACCAAGTACGAACTGATTGAGGGCCTGCCGCGGGACGGCGTGGCCATCTTCGCGCGGGACGGCGGCATTTGCGAGGAACTCTATGCGCGATGCCCTTTGAAAGAAAAGTACATGCCCGGCGACTTGATCCGGGCTTCGGATGTGGAGGTTGGCCCCTGGGGCAGCCGCTTTACGCTGGAGGATGTGCAGACCGGCGAGCGGGTGGCGTGTCAGACGCGGTTGCTGGGTGAGCACGCGATTGCCAACCTGCTGCTGTGCTGCACGGCTGCGTACAAACTGGGACTGACCCTTGCGCAAATCGCGCAGGGCGTTTCCCGTTGCCAGCCTGTGGAGCATAGACTGCAAATGCTCGACGGCGGTGCGGGCGTGACCATCATCGACGACGCCTTCAATTCGAACCCCGTGGGCGCAAAGGCGGCGCTTCGGGTGCTCAGCGGCTTCCCTGGCAGGCGGATCATCGTCACGCCGGGCATGGTGGAGCTTGGCGGCGAGGAGGATGCCTTCAACGCGGCCTTTGGCGAGCAGATGGCCTCCAGCGTCGATGTGGCGATTTTGGTCGGAAAGCGGCATGTACAGCCGATCGCGGAAGGCCTGCGCAGAGCGGGCTTCCCAGAGGAACAGATTCATATTGTAAGCAGTTTGGATGAGAGCACAAAGGTGCTGCACGGCATGATGCAGCCGGGGGACGTCGTGCTCTATGAAAACGATTTGCCGGATAATTACAGCGAGTGAGGAGTGTTGGTCTGAATGAGCAAGATGAATGTTGCGGTTCTCTTTGGTTCGCGCAGCTGCGAGCACGACGTGTCGATCATCTCGGCATTGCAGCTGATGGAGGCGGCACAGTCGGCTGACTTCCGCGTAATCCCGATCTACATTTCCCGCGAGGGTATGTGGTATACGGGTGAGGCGCTCAAGAACGTCGAGACCTTCCGCAATTTCAACCCGATGGGCAAGGATATTCAGCGTGTGAATCTCGATGTGACCGCGAACGCGGGGGATCTTTGGGCATGGCCGCCGCAGCGCGCGGGCCTGTTTGCCAAGGTGCCGGCGCCGATTGCGCATATCGACTGCGCGATCCCGGTTTTTCACGGCCTGCATGGCGAGGACGGCACGGTTCAGGGCCTCCTGGAGATGGCGAACATCCCGTATGCCTCTTCCGGCGTGCTCGGCTCGAGCGTAGGCATGGACAAAATTGCGATGAAGCAGCTCCTGCGCGGCGCGGGCTACCCCGTGCTGGACTTCGTGTGGTTCACGCGCGATCAGCTCAAGACGCAGCGCGAGGAGATCATCGCCCGAATCGAAAAGAAGATCAAGTATCCAGCGTTCGTCACGCCGTCGGCACTTGGTTCCTCCATCGGTGTTTCCCGCGCGACCAACCGCGAAGAGCTGGAAAAGGCCATCGATCTGGCGGCTTCCTATGACCGGCGCATTCTGGTGGAAGTGGGCATCAATCATCCGGTGGAGATCAACTGCGCGGCGATGGGATACGGCGAGGATGTGCGCGCCTCGGTCTGCGAAATGCCCGTGCCCACGGCGGACGGCAGCTTCCTGACCTTCTGGGAGAAGTACCTGCGCAATGCCGGAGTCAAGGGCAGCGAGAGCAGCCAGGGCATGAAGAGCCTGGCGCGCGTTGTGCCCGCGCCCATCGGCGATGAGCTCACCGAACGCATTCAGAAGATGACGGTGGACATCTTCAAGCTGATGGATTGCCGCGGCACGGTGCGCATCGACTACATACTCGATGAAAACGACATGCTCTATGTCAACGAACCGAACACGATTCCGGGTTCCCTGGCTTTCTATCTTTGGAAGGAGTGCGGCGTGAGCTTTGCTGCGCTGGTGGAGAAGATGGTCGAGGATGCGCTGCGTGCGCACGCCGATCAGGACAGCAGCGTTTACGCGTACGACTCCACGATTTTGCAGAAGGTGACGGCGGGCGTCAAGGGCACGAAGGGCTAAAAAAAGCCCCTCCCGCGCGGGGAGGGACGACGGATTAGTAGCCCAGATCCTCGTCAATGAGGACGATCTTGGTTGTCTTGGCGTTTGGCGCGTGCTCAAGGGTGACGAAGATGTTGCACATCGGATGCTGGCAGGCGGATACCTGGCATTCGCCTGTAGCGCAGGGCGTTTGAAGCCCCAGACGGCGCGCGTTCTGCGGGCAGGCGATCTTCTTGATGCGGCGAACCGCATCCTGATAGCCGCCGGAGACGATCTTGTTGCGGCCTACGACGATGTACACCGTGGAAGGGCCATAGCACATCGCGCCGACGCGGTTGCCTGTGCCGTCGATTTGCACGATCAGGCCGTCCTCAGTGACGGCGTTGGCCGAGCAAAGATAATTGGGGGAGAGCATCGCGGCGCGGCGCACGGCGCCGGCCTCACTGGCGGGAACGCCGCGGTGCCAATGCACCGCATGGCCGCTCTGGCGCAGCGCGTCGGCAATCCCCATCTGATAGGCGGTTTCGCAGCCGCCGATGCCAACGTCCTGGCCTGCGGGGATGTCGTTTGCGATGAAGTCACGGGCGGCCGCAGCGTTGTCCCAAATGGTGACCTCGTAGCCGCGCGCGCGCAGCGCGTTGGCGGTCTTTTGAAGCATGTCGTTCATGGCGATTCCTTTCTGTCCTGCGGACGGGTAAAAGTATAGCTTCATTATACCAGCATTTGAGGCGTACGAAAAGAGCATTTGCGGGAGGCAAAACAAATGATTGATGAGTGGTGCGAACGACAGGTGGACCGGCTTTGCGCGTTTGTGCCGGCTTACTTGGGCCCGCGCCTGATTTGCTTTTCCGCTACGCGCATCGGCTGGCGCATTTGTTTGCTGGCCGGTACGTTTTTTAGGCGCATTGGGGGCGCGTTTTCCCGGATTCAGTGGATCGAAAAGCCGCCGGAGGAAAGCCCCGTTCTGGAAATTCCGGAAGAGAGCGATCCCGAGTTTGCCCGGCTGACGCCTGAAATGCAGGAGGAAATCCGCCAATGGGAGCGGGAACGCCTTGAGAAGGAAGAACAGGCAAAGGCTCAAAAACAGAAGAACCGCACGCCCAAGGAGCGCCTGAGCCTTTGGTGGGCGGGGCGTCATGAGCGGGCATGGCGCAGGGAGCAGCGCTTTGCGGCGCACTGCCAGGCGGCTGACGAGCGCGCGCAGCGCCGGATGGTGAAGCTTTTGCCCCTCCTTTTGCCGGTTCAGCGCAGCCGGTTTGGCGCGATGCTGTTGCTGACGATCGTCAGCGTGCTCGGCGTTTTGGCGACGGAAGGCGGCTCGATGGCCTATATGGCGGCGGCCTGCTGCGTGATGTGGCTGTCCGTGAGTTGTGAAATTGAATATGAGCCGGTTTGCGGCCCGCTCCGGCAGCGCCATTTGGCGGCAACACTTTTGCGCGCGGGCGGCTTTGCTTTGCTGTTGCCCGTGTTCTTCGGCAGCTATGTGGGTCAGGGTGTGCAGAACAATGTGGTGCTTCAGGGCGCTATGCTCACGATGCTCTTTGCGCATCTGGCGCTGTTTTTTGCGCTGGTGGCCTTCAATCACAGGCAGCCGCTGTTTTTGCGCGCTTTGGCGGGCGTTTGCGGCGTGCTGCCCGCGCTGACGGTGGCGTCTTCGTTTGCGCTTGCGACGTCAATGCTGGCTCGCCCGTTTCCGCTTCCGGCGGCGGGGCTGCTCGGTCTGGCCGGTGCGGCGCTGGCGTTTTTGAGCGACAGGGTCAAGACCCTTCGCGAGCTGGGCGGAATTCGCCTGCGCTATGACGCCATCTGGATCGGGGTGTTTACCGAACTTGGTTTTTTTCTGATGATTCTGGGGACGTGGCTGGCCAACCTGCCCGCGTGACGGACGAGAAATATTGGACGGAGGAATATCGTAGTGGCTAACGAACGCATGGAAGCAATCCGCAACTTTTGCATCATTGCGCATATCGATCACGGAAAATCCACGCTTGCAGACCGCCTGCTTGAAAAGACGGGCGTTTACGAAAAGCGGGAGATGGTGGATCAGATTCTCGATTCCATGGAGCTGGAGCGTGAACGCGGAATCACCATCAAGAGCAAGTCTGTTCACATGCATTACACGGCAAAGGACGGCAAGCAGTATGCCTTTAACCTGATCGATACGCCGGGCCACGTCGATTTCACCTACGAAGTTTCGCGCGCGCTGGCCGCTTGCGAGGGCGCGCTGCTGGTGGTGGATGCCACGCAGGGGGTGGAGGCGCAGACGCTGGCCAACGTCTATATGGCGCTGGAGCACAACCTGGAAATCGTGCCGGTGATCAACAAGATCGACCTGCCCAGCGCCCGGCCGGACGAGGTGCGAAAGGAGATCGAGGAGATCATCGGGCTGGATGCGTCGGATGCGCCGCTCATCAGCGCCAAAGTCGGTCTGGGCATCGACGAGGTGCTCGAGTGCGTGGCGACGCGCATGCCTGCGCCGCAGGGCGATGAGACACAGCCGCTTCAGGCGCTGATTTTTGACTCGTATTACGACAACTACCGCGGTGCAATCTGTTTTGTGCGCATCGTATCCGGCGTGGTCAAACCCGGCATGCGCATCCGGATGATGAACACCGGTGCGTGCTTTGACGTGGTGGAGGTCGGCGTGCGCAGTCCCGGCTATATGCCGCTGGATGCGCTGCGCGCGGGTGACGTCGGCTATGTCGCCGCCTCCATCAAGGATCTGCACGACCCGCGCGTGGGCGACACCATCACCGACGACGCGAATCCTGCGAGCGAGATGCTCCCCGGCTACCGGCAGGTGAACCCCATGGTCTTCTGCGGCATCTATCCCGCCGACGGGGCCAAATACCCGGACCTGCGGGAGGCCCTGGAAAAGCTCCAATTAAACGACGCTTCCCTCACCTTTGAGCCGGAGACCTCGGCGGCCCTGGGCTTCGGCTTCCGGTGCGGCTTCCTGGGACTCCTCCACATCGAGATCATCCAGGAGCGGCTGGAGCGGGAGTATAACCTGGACCTGATCACCACCGCCCCCAGCGTGGTCTACCGCCTCACCCTCACCAGCGGGGAGACGGTGCTCATCGACAACCCCACCAACTACC
>CALVTV010000038.1 GCA_944363005.1 uncultured Clostridia bacterium
ACCATAGCGCTCACGGCCAGCACCGCCGCCAAAGCAATCACCAAAATCTTTTTCATGTTCATGTCCTCCTGTTGTTTTTTGTTTGGGCCTCGTCGCCCGACACCATATAGACGCAACCAGGAGTCCATCGGTTCCCACTTTTTAAAAATTAATTTTCCGGATCTTGCTTCGTGTCATTCTCCCCGCCATTCTCCTCCGCGGGCGTTTGTTCCAGCACCGTCACCCCTTGGCTTGCCAGCCAGTCAAGCAGTGCGCCCAGATGCTTTTCCTGCACAAAGCTTCCGCCTTTGCTCAGCATCACCAACATGGCATTCTGCGCTTCACTGCGCTTGCGCTCAGCTTTGAGAATCTTGACAGCCTTCTTGCGCGAAAAGTTGATCATGAATGCATTCATTCCACGCAGTTTCTGAAAAAGCAATCCGCCCTGCAGCGTAAACAACGGTAGTTCCTTGGCTAATTTATTCTTTTTACGCAGAACATCAATCTGGCCACCCGTTTCCCCCATGCCAACCGCCGCAATGGCGGCAATCGCATAACGGGCTGCCGCTTCGCGATACCCCGCAATCACACTGGCGCGAATCCAGCCCATATAAAGGATGCAAGCGCCCTGCGGCAAAACAGTTTCGGCCTCCTTGGCGCTGTAAACAGGCAGGCCTGTGCGAACTCCAACCATCTGCGCATATTGCGCCGTATGCCCCGTGTTGGACGTATAGACAATCGCATCGATCTTCATCCTATCGCTCCTTCATCTGTCGGTCCTTGCGTAATAGAATTCTCTCTCGTCGCGCATTTTCCTGCCGAAAAACGATTTACAGGCAACGCCCGGATGTGTTACACTTTGATTGAAATTGAAGAAAGGCAGGTCTTCGCTATGATTCGCCGATACGACTACGGTTCCCCGATCGAAACCGGTGCAATCCCTTGCCCGCCCCCCGCACAGAAAGACACGATGCCTTATTTTTCGCTGCATCGCGCGGGCGCTTCGCTCTCCTTTTCCCTGCCGCTGAGCAAAGATACGTTCATCTTCGGGCTTGGCGAAACGGTGCGCGGGATCAACAAACGAGGGCACCTCTACCGCAGCTGGAACTCCGATGACGGCGCACATTCCGAAGACAAGCATGCCCTCTATGCCTCGCACAACTTCCTGATCTTCTGGGATTGTGCCCAATTGCTGGGCGTGTTCTTTGATGATCCCGGCTTCGTCGAATTCGATCTTGGATATTCGCACGCCAACGAGGCTGTCATCACTTCCAAGAACGGCGATCTTCGCGTCTATCTGATTGAAGAAGAAAGCCTGCTTGCCGTCACGCGCGCTTTCCGAAAACTCATTGGCCGGAGTTATCTGCCGCCCAAATGGGCTTTCGGCTATCTGCAATCGCGCTGGGGCTATGCCTCTGAGCAAGATGTTCTGAATGTGGTTCGCGAGCACCGGTCGCGCGATATTCCGCTCGACGGTGTATGCATGGACATTGACTACATGGACGGTTACCGCGATTTTACCGTGGACACTTCGCGCTTCCCCGACCTTGCCGCGCTTGCCGCAACGCTTCACGACGAACACATTCAGCTCATTCCCATTATCGACGCGGGAATCAAGCAGGAGGAAGGCTATCGAATCTGTGACGAGGGGTTGGCAAACAACTATTTCTGCACACAGGAAAATGGGCAACCCTTTGTAGGCGCGGTTTGGCCCGGGCGAAGCTATTTCCCCGATTTTCTGAAAGAGGATGTTCGTGCCTGGTTCGGCGCTCAGTATGCATCTTTCCTTGATGCAGGCATTGAGGGCTTCTGGAATGACATGAACGAACCGGCGCTGTTTTATTCGCCATCCGGTCTGGCCGCGGCCATTGATGAAGCTGAGGCCTTGCGCGGCAAAAACGTCGGCATCGAGGATTTCTTCCGAATCCGTCGCGTATTTGACCAATTGGCAGGCAATCCAAACGACTATGCCTGCATGTATCAATGCGTCGGCGGGCACCGCATCCGGCACGACCGCGTACACAATTTATACGGCATGAACATGACGCGCGCGGCGTCCGAAGGCATGCAACGTCACGCCCCTTCGCGCCGTCACTTGCTCTTTACCCGCTCTTCCTACATCGGCGCGCACCGATACGGCGGCGTATGGCAGGGCGACAACGCCTCCTGGTGGAGCCATCTGTTGCTCAATCTCAAGATGATGCCCTCTTTGAATATGTGCGGCTTCCTATATACCGGTGCGGATATCGGCGGATTTAACTGCGATACAACCGAGGACCTGCTGCTGCGCTGGCTCCAACTGGGTATTTTCACGCCGCTCATGCGCAACCACGCCTCTTACGACGCGCGCAACCAGGAGATTTACCGGTTTGATTCCTGGCAGGCCATGCGCAATGTTGTGACCCTGCGCTATGCGCTCCTGCCTTTCCTGTACAGCGAATTCATGAAGTGTGCGCTGACTGATGCGTGCATGTTCCGCCCTTTGGCGTTTGACTATCCGCAGGACCCGACAGCCTGCCGCATTGAGGATCAGGTGCTGCTCGGTGAGGCATGCATGATCGCCCCGGTATACGAGCAAAACGCGCGTGGCCGTCATGTGTATTTGCCGGAGGATATGCTGATGCTGCGCATGCGCAGTGCCGGGGATTACGACCGAGTCCCCATGGCAAAAGGCCACCACTGGATCGAACTGGAACTTGACGAGTGTCCGCTGTTCATTCGCCGCGGCCACGTCATTCCCTGGGCGCATGCAGCACAGTGGGTGGACGCTGTCGATAGCAGGAACCTCGCGCTTCAAGGCTGGCTTGATGATCAGGCCATCTATGCGCTTTACGATGATGACGGCTATGCCCCTGACGTTGAATTGTCCAAGGGGCTGACGCTGATTCACGTGCACCGCACCAAGGATGGAGTATGTGCCACGGGTGACGGGCTTACGCTTAACACGAAGTTGATCGTCTGTGATGAAGCGGCGCCGTGACCTTGCATGTTTTTTGAAAATACGATACAATAGAGCGCAAATCCCATCGAAAGGAGCGGTTTTTTGCAAACGGATTGCATCATTTTAGGCGGAGGCGCTGCCGGACTGACTGCCGCCGCAGCGTTAGCAGAGCGCGGCCTTCAGGTCACGGTCGTCGAAAAGCTCGACCGAGTCGGCAAAAAACTGCTTGCAACCGGAAACGGCCGTTGTAATCTCTCCAATCGAAACATGGATGCGGCGCAATATGGTTGCAGCGCGGCGTTCGTTGAGCGCGTTTATGCCAATGCGCCGCCGGCCGAGGTTCTCTCTTTTTTGGAAAACCTCGGCCTGATGACCCTGGAAGAAGAGGGGCGTCTCTATCCGCGATCCATGCAGGCTTCCGCTGTGCTCGATGTGCTGCGCATGGCCTGTTCTCGCGGACAGGTGACGCTGCTCACCGGAGAGGAAGTCACCGATCTGCGGCCTTCCCGGCGCGGCGGATGGAGCGTTGCCCTGAGTCGCGGTCAGGGCCTCTTCGCCCCCGTGGTGCTCTGCGCATTGGGGGGAAGTGCCGCCCCCTCTCTGGGGACGGACGGTTCTGGCGTCCGGCTGATGTCCGCGCTTCGGCATACCGCGACGCCGTGCGTGCCCGCGCTCGTGCAGCTCCAAAGCCGTCACCCCGCGCTTCGCTCCCTCAAGGGAATTCGGGTTCAGGCCATGCTGACGCTCCATGTGGACAGCGCACCCGTCGCAACGGAGTGCGGGGAGCTGCTGTTTACGGATTACGGCCTGTCGGGAGTATGCGTTTTTCAGCTTTCCCGTGCCGCATCTCGGGCACTTGCGCAAAAACGCAGCGTCGCTGTGCATGTCCATTTACTGCCAGAAGTGCCATCTCTGCGCAGTTGGCTCGATGCGCGCATCGCGCGTCACCCGGATGAGCCTTGCGCGCAGCTGATGACCGGCGTACTTCACCGCTTGCTCGCGCATGCCGTGCTCGAGGATGCCGGTATTGCTCCGGAACAGACGTGCGGCACGCTCAGCGACGCCGTGCGCTGTGCCCTTTGCAACACGCTGTCCTCCTGGAGCTTTCCCGTCACCGGCACGCAGGGCTTTGCCCAGGCTCAAGTTACCGCGGGAGGCATTGTGACGGACGAAATCGATCCGGAAACCATGGCCTCCCGCCTGTATGACGGGTTGTACCTCGCTGGCGAGGTGATCGATGTGGACGGCCCCTGCGGCGGCTATAATCTTCACTTTGCCTTTGCCAGCGCGCTGGTTGCCGCGCGCGCCATGGCCGCACAAATCACCGGCCAGAAAGGACAATCATGATACGCCTGCACAACATCAAAATTCCGCTTGACTACACAGAAAAGACGCTCACCCGCGCTGCAAGCCACAAGCTCGGCATACCCGATTCGCAGATCGCCGCATGTCGTTTGAGCAAAAAAAGCGTGGATGCCCGTAAGAAGAGCGAGGTCTGCTTCGTCGCCGCCCTGGACGTCACGCTGGTTCAGCCGCGCGAGGAGCGCAGGTTGGCCGCCAAGCTTGCCCCCAATGAGGGCGCCATTTTGGAACCCTACGCGCCGCCCGCCGTTCAAAAGCTGGCCGCGCCCCCAGCTCTGCGCCCAATCGTCGTGGGTTTCGGCCCTGCCGGGCTGTTTGCCGCGCTGACACTGGCAGAAGCCGGAGCCTGTCCCATCGTGCTCGAGCGCGGACAGGATGTGGATACGCGAACGCGCGACGTTGAGGCCTACTGGAAGCAGGGGGCGCGCGCCTTTTGCGCCACTTCCAACGTCCAGTTTGGCGAAGGCGGAGCGGGTACCTTCTCCGACGGCAAGCTCAACACCGGCACCAAGGACCCGCGCAGTGAGCATATTCTGCGCACGTTTGTGCGCTTTGGCGCACCAGAGGATATCCTCATTCTCGCCAAACCCCACATCGGCACGGATAAACTCGCAGGGGTAGTTCGCTCCATGCGTCAGCACATCCTGTCTCTCGGCGGAGAGGTGCATTTCGGCGCGCGGATGACCCGAATTCTTCGCAAAGACGGCGCCGTCCAGGCGGTGCGCTACGAAGACGCGCAGGGAGAGCATGAATTGCCCGCCCGTCAAATCATTTTAGCCATCGGCCACAGCGCGCGCGATACCGTAACGATGCTCCATGAGGACGGATTTACGCTGCTCCCGAAACCCTTTTCCATCGGCGCGCGCATTGAGCATCCGCAGGAGCTCATCAACCGCGCGCAATACGGAGCGTTTGCCAGCCATCCCCGCCTCGGCGCGGCGGACTACAAGCTTGCGCTTCACCTGCCCTCCGGCCGCAGTGTGTACACATTCTGTATGTGCCCCGGCGGAACCGTCGTCGCGGCAGCCAGCGAGCCGGAAAGCGTGGTCACCAACGGCATGAGCTGTTACGCGCGCGATGGTGTCAACGCCAACAGCGCGCTGCTTGTCGGCGTCGACCCCGCCGATTTTGGAAGCAGCCATCCGCTCGCCGGCATGTACTTGCAGCGCGAAATCGAGCAACGCGGCTATGTGCTCGGCGGCAAAACGGGCAAGGCGCCCTGCCAGCTCGTCGGCGACTTGCTCGCCGGCCGCCCCAGCAAAACGCTTGGCCGCGTCGTGCCCAGCTATCTGCCCGGTGTGGTTCTGGGTGACTTGCGAGAGCTGCTGCCTGATTTTATTATCGGTGCCATGCGTGAAGCCCTCCCGCTGCTCGGGCGAAAGCTGCATGGATTTGATGATCCTGAGGCAATTCTCACCGGCCCGGAAACGCGTTCTTCCTCCCCCGTGCGGATTCCGCGAAATGAAGCCCTGATGAGCGTGCAGGCCGAAGGCTTATATCCCTGCGGCGAAGGCGCGGGTTATGCTGGCGGCATCACGTCTGCCGCTGTGGATGGCGTACGCTGCGCGGAGGCCGTGCTCGCTTCGCTCTGAATTCCCTCATCCAGCAGCGCTTTGCGCAGTTCAAAACACAACACACACATCGTCGCCCTTGCATAGTTGCGCGCAATGCTTTCGCCCTGATTCTGCACTACGCCTTCAAGCAGATCGCACCAGTTGAGCAAGCTCTGTGCCAACTGCGTGTAAAGCAGGTGATTCGGATGTTCGGCCTTTGCAGTCTGCGCCTGCTCACGCGTCTTTTGCAGGAGTTCGGGCAGGCTCTCGTCGCCCAAGACATCCAACAGCGCGTCTGGCAGACAAATCAGCGTTTGAACGTCGCCGATCTGTCCGCTGTCTGCCTCTACACGAAGAACCACTTCTCCAAGCGTACCTTCGATGACAAACGCCTCCCGCCCCTGGGCCGCCGCTTGCGACAGCAGTTCCGCCTCAAATGCGGCATCGCAGAGAATCCGCATCTGCTCCCTTTGCCAGATGATGCACGGCACACCCGCCGCCCAAAGTTGCTGCAATTCATTTTGCGCGAGTTCTCCGTTGTTAAACGCGCCCAATTGCAGCATATAAACCTTGCGCTCCGGTAAAATCACTTCGGTTTGCGCCGTCTCCCGCTGGGCAAAGGCCGTCACAGTCTGCACGCCACGACGGAATACGCCCACAACGCGAGCGCGAAGTTCGGGCGACATGGCTGCCACCCCCAGCAGAATTACCACGACGGCCACGCAAAACCGGCGCATCCACCTTCTGCGGCGTGCCTCGCGTTGCCGCCTGCTGCGTCTGCTTCCCCGCTTTGTCCGCATGCCATCCCCTCCGTTTCGCCCTCGAGCCTATGCCTTTTGCCCGGGAATTATCCCTCGGGGCTTTTGAATCTATCATGAGGTGATCACACATGAAATATACATTGGACACCATTCCCGTGCTGGATGCATACAAGGCAGACTGCGAATGCCCTCTGTGCCAATTGCGCATCGCCTGTGAGGATCAATATGTGGACAGCATGATGAGTTCGGCGTACATGGAGCCGGATTGGCGGGTCAAGACAAACGAAACCGGCTTTTGTACGCGCCACTTCGAGTTGATGTTTGAACGCCGCAACCGGCTGGGGCTGGCACTGATGACGCATACGCACATGCAGGAAGTCATCCGCTCTCTCAACGAGATACTGCAATCCGGCGCGCCGCAGGGATTTTTTTCCTTTCGGAGTGAGAAATCAAGTCTCCCGCAGAAAATCCGCGCGCGCGTGGATGGCTGTGTGATCTGTGATCAGGTTGAAAACGCAATCCATCGTTACGCCTATACCGTCGCCCAGCTCTACTTCACAAACGCTGAATTCAAAGCGATGTTCGAGCAATCAAAAGGCGTTTGCCTTCCGCACCTGGCTTTGTTGCTGGAGATAGCGGAAAAAACGCTCTCTTCAGCACAATACAGGGCTTTTCAATCTGCTCTTGCGGCGCTTGAACTCGCCAATCTCAAGCGCATCGAGGGAGAGCTGGAGGGATTTACCCTCAAGTTCGACTATCGCAACGCCGACAAGCCCTGGGGAAACAGCCGGGACGCTGTGGAACGCGCGATCAACAAACTGATGGGCGCCTGTGTCGGTGAAGCAGCCCAAATGCCTGCGCACAACGACTAATGCGATGCGCCGTTTGATTTGAGCTATTGGAAAGTTTTTCGCTACGGCTCAAGCCCGTTTGAAGGATGCTGAACTTCCTAGTTCGTGCTTGCCGCCCGTCGTATCCGCAAACAGTATGAACCGGGCGCCTTCTCTCACATGACTTCAACATCCGGCAATTGAAAAAGGAGTGAGGTATGCTCACTCCTTTTTTTGCGCTCTGGAAAATGGCCCCTTACGACTGAAAAAGCAAGGTATACCGTTGCTGACTCAGCGATTTTTTGTTATGTGAATCCTCCTGCCAAATCGGTCGCAGGCAGAGCGCAACGGAATTTTCAGACCTTTGCCGGTGATGCAACCGACCGCATTATCTGCTCACCGATGCATCTTCCCCCAAGAAGGTGTCCATTGCTTCGCAGGCCTGCGCGAGAAAATCCCCGCTCATGTCCAGCCAGACGATATCCGGATTCCGGCGGAACCATGTCATCTGCCGCTTCGCGAACTGCTTGATCGCCGTGGACAACAGGCGCAGCATTTCGTCCTTATCCGCAATTTCACCCAGCAGATATTGCGTAATAAACCGGTATTCCAGCCCCAAACCGAGCAAAAACTCCTTCGTCGCCCCGTGATCCAGCAGTCCCTGTACCTCTTCGATCATGCCCGCTTCTACACGGCGCTGCAAACGCTCGTCGATCCGTTTGGCCAGCACATCGCGCGGCCAGCTGACGCCCAAACGCAAGCTTTGATATCGCGCTGCTTTCGACGGTTGCGCGTCGTCGCCGGCATGAATGCGTTCAATCATTCGCATGACGCGGTTGCGGTTGCACCGATCCACTTGTGGCTGCTCGACGAGTTTGCAGAGCATGTCATAGAGTTCAGGGGTGGTCAGCTTCTCCAGTTCCGCGCGATAGGCCAAATCAGGCTCCTTGTCGGAGAGAAGATATCCATCCAGAACCGCATCCACATACAGGCCCGTTCCCCCAACAATCATCGGCAGATGCCCGCGGGCTCGAATTCGCTCGATTTCATCATAACTCATTCGCTGAAAATCGGCCATCGAAAAGAATGCATTGGGCTCCCGCACATCGATCAGATGGTGCGCAATGCCCTGCATCTCTTCGCTTGTTACCTTTCCGCTCCCCAAATCCAGGCCCCGAAAGACCTGCCTGGAATCTGCCGAAATGATTTCCGCGTTGTACCGCTTCGCCAGTTCAATGCCCAACGCACTTTTTCCAGATGCGTTGGTGCCTACAACCGCGACAATCTTGGGTAAACCACTCATCCTGCCAAGCTCCCGTCAACGTATTTGATATGAGTATAGCATATTCTGCACACTGCGGCAAGTTTATCCTCGCGTGCCCCGATCCACATTGACCAGGAAGTCCTGTACATTGCCCACAAACGACTTCACGGCAAGACTGCCTCTGTCGCGCAATTTGCCAACGACAAACTCGGAAACGTCCACGCAATACAGGTACACAGGACGTACCACACCATCCCATACCCGGAAAGACGGCGTCATATTGCCCGTCGCAATGGAATGCAATTGCGTCGCCAAACAGATGACAGTCGTCGCCTGCCGCACGAGATTGCGCATCGCATCCTGCGCGAGGTACACGTCCCCGATAACCTCAGGCAACGGCCCATCGTCTCGAATGGACCCAGCCAACACAAACGGTATGTTCTTCTTCACGCATGCATGCATAATTCCATCCTCGATGGCGTAAGCCTGCAAAAATGCAGGAATAGAGCCACATGCCCGCACGCGGTTGATCACATCAATATGGTGATAATGCCCGTTAGGCGCAGCCTTCTGCGTATAAATGTCCTGTCCAAGCGCAGTGCGCAGCAAAGCGCCCTCCAGGGCATGCGTCGCCAACGCATTGCCTGCCAGCAAGCCATGGCAATAACCATGCTCAATCAGGGATACCATGGCATTGCGGGCATCCGCGTCAAAGGAGCATGCCGGGCCCAGAACGAACAGAATCCGGCCGTGATCACGCTCATGACGAAGCAGCTCATACAATTGGTCATAATCGCAGGAATACGCCGTTTCACGCGAACGGCTGTTGCGGAAGGAAAAGCTCTCGCCTGTGCCTGCCTCGGTTGATTCAAAGCCATGGGGATGCACATAGATGCCCTCGCGCCCATCTTCCGTTCGGCCCAGAACGATCTGTTCGCCCGCATGCACATTGCGGAATTCCCGCACCTCGATATTTCCCCGGTCATTCAACACCGCAACACAGTCCATCCGGCTCTCCTGCGCCAATACCCACTGCCCATGTACATGATAGTACTCGGGGAAAATGGTTGTGGCATGGTAGCCCTCCGGCACAACACCATCCTGCGGCGCGGGGCTCGTACGGATCTGGGGTGCAT
>CALVTV010000039.1 GCA_944363005.1 uncultured Clostridia bacterium
AGCTCATGACGCTGGAGTGCGGCATGCGCTTCCTGGCGGACTATCTCAACGGCGACAAGTATTTCAAGGTGCATCGCGAAGGACACAATCTCGACCGCGCGCGCACGCAGTTTGCGCTGGTGCGCAGCATGGAGGAAAACTGGGACGCGATGACGGAGATTGTCCGCAAAGCTTGATCTTTTGGCGTAAAATGGGCTTCCTGACTGCAAACGATGTTTGGCAAAAGATGGGCACAACAAAACGGCGCAGGCAGGGAAAGCCTGTGCCGTGTACTGGGGACGGACGGGGGAAGCGCCATCAGACGCGCAGCTCGCCCATGACCTGCGCGACATCGCCGCGGATGACGAGCGTTGCGCGGGAATCTGCCGGGGTTTCCTCCCGGTTGATGACGACCAGTTCGCGGCTTCCGCCCCGGAAATAGGTGAGGAACGACGCGGCAGGCTCCACGGTCAGGCTCGTCCCGGCGACGATGAGCGCATCGCATCGGGAGATCTCCCGGCATGCGCCGGTGCTGACGTAGGGGTCGAGTCCTTCGCCATAGAGCACGACGCTTGGCTTGACGATTCCGCCGCAACGGGGGCAGTGGGGCACGCCCTGCGTGGCGAGCAGCCAGGCGAGGTCATACGTTTTAGCGCAGTCCATGCAGACGTTTTCGTGAACGCTGCCGTGCAGCTCATACACTAGCCGGTTCCCGGCCTTGCGATGCAGGCCGTCGATGTTCTGCGTCACCAGTCCGCTGAGCTTTCCCGCGCGCTCCAGCTCAAAGAGCTTGCGGTGCGCGGCGTTGGGCTGCGCCTCGGGATGGAGCATGTATGCGCGGTAGAATTCAAAAAAGCGGTCGGGGTGCAGATAAAAGAACGACGCGCTGAGCATCATTTCCGGCGTGAGGCCCGCATATGTCCTGGAAAACAGGCCATCGGCACTGCGGAAATCGGGGATGCCGCTTGTCGTGGATACGCCCGCGCCGCCGAAGAACACGATGCGTTTGGCGCGATCGACAATCTCTTGAAGCGTTTTCATGCCTTTCCCTCCCTTGCCCCTGCATTATCGCACAGAATTGCAAAGGAATCAATGGCTGACCGGCTGTCGTATCCCCTTGACAAACGCGCCTGAGCGGGACATAATAGGGCGAAACGGGGACGAAAGAAGGATGTATCATGGAAAGACAGAACAACGATTTTCTGGGAACGGATCCGATCGGCCGGATGCTCATGCGCCTGGCGATCCCTACCGTGGCTGCACAGCTGATCAACATGCTCTATAACATCGTTGACCGCATTTACATCGGCCATATGCCGGTCAATGGCAACCTCGCGCTGACGGGTGTAGGCATTTGTATGCCGATTATCCTGATCGTTTCGGCGTTTGCGGCGCTGGTCGGCATGGGTGGAGCGCCTCGGGCTTCGATCTTCATGGGCAAGGGGGACTTGCGCTCGGCGGAGGAGACGCTGGGCGGCTGCCTGACGTTGCAGACCGTCATTGCCCTGGTCATCACCGGAATTTTGCTGATCTGGAATGAGCCGATGCTCCTGGCCTTCGGCGGCAGCGAGAACACCATTTCCTACGCTGTCGATTACATGAATATCTACGCACTGGGCACAATCTTTGTGCAGCTGACACTGGGCATGAATGCCTATATCACCGCGCAGGGATTTGCCAAAGAGGGCATGCTGACCGTGCTCATTGGCGCGGTACTCAACATTGTGCTCGATCCGGTGTTCATCTTCGCCTTCAACATGGGTGTGCGTGGCGCTGCGCTGGCGACCATCCTTTCCCAGGGCGTCTCCTGTGTCTGGGTGCTGCGCTTTTTGAGCGGCAAGCGCACGGTGATTGCCATTCGCCGCGAAAACCTTCGCATCCGGCCCAAGGTCGTGCTTCCCTGCCTGGCGTTGGGGCTTGCGCCGTTTATCATGCAGGCGAGCGAGAGCTTTATCTCCGTCTGCTTTAACGCCTCGCTGCTGCGCTATGGCGGCGACGTGGCGGTTGGCGCGATGACCATTCTCACCAGCGTGATGCAGTTTGCGATGTTGCCCTTGCAGGGCCTGGCGCAGGGGGCTCAACCGATCACCAGTTACAACTACGGAGCGCGCAATACCCAGCGTGTGCGCGCCACATTCCGGCTGCTGTTGATCGCCAGCATGGTCTATTCCACGGCGCTTTGGGCGTTTATCCAGCTTTGCCCGCGGATATTTGCCGGTATTTTTACCCCCAACGTGGAACTGCTCGACTTTACCGCGAATGCCCTGCGCATCTATTGCGGCGCGTTGTTCCTCTTTGGCATCCAGATTGCCTGCCAGATGACGTTTGTGGCCATTGGCAACGCGGGTTCCTCGATCATTGTTGCGGTGATGCGCAAGTTCCTGTTGCTCTTGCCGCTCATTTACATCATGCCGATGCTGCTTTCGGATAAGACCACGGCCGTCTATCTGGCGGAACCGATTGCCGATACGCTGGCCGTCACGTTTACGGCGATACTCTTTGGCATTCAGTTCCACAAAGCGTTGGCTCGGATTGAGACAAAATAAAACCGGCAAAGATCTCAAAATCCCGTTGCCTGTGCTTGGCAAGGGAATGTACAGAACAGACATACGGTTGCCGAAGGCTTGGGCTGGCCCGTGTGGGAATGGAGTGTGACGATGTTTAGGCGGAAGGATGCGTTGCTCAATGTGGCGCATGAGGAAACCCAGCTTGAACAGCTCAGCCGTCAGGCCAAGCGGGAGGCGCTTGAGCACCAGGCACGGTTGTCGGGCATATATACGGAATTGGGTCAATGCGACGACCCGGAACAACTGGAGGAGGGGCTGAGCCGCAAGGTCGGCAATGAGCTCGTTTCCCTGCGCTGTGCGGCGGTCCATCTCAAGCAGGCGCTTGCGCATACGGTGGAGATGGAGGATGAGCTGTCCGCGCGCCTTCGGGATGTGGAGACGGATCTCAACCGCAAGTGGTATCTGCTCAATCCGCCTTCCAATACATCCATTGATGTGGAGGAACAGCAGACAAAGCACTTCGCGCAGGGCATCAATGCCTATAAGCTCTGCCTGATTTTGTTCATCGGCAGTTTTGCCGGTGTGGTGGTGGAACTGCTCTGGTGCCTGATTACCAACGGATATTTGGAGAGCCGCTCCGGCCTGGTTTACGGCCCGTTCAACATGCTCTATGGCGTGGGCGCGGCGGTGCTCACCGTTTCGCTGTTTCGCTATCGCAACCGGGGTCGATGGCTGTCGTTTCTGGGCGGCATGCTCGTGGGCAGCGTGGTGGAATACCTCTGCTCCTGGGGACAGGAGACACTGCTCGGCTCGCGCTCCTGGGATTACAGCGGCATGCCGTTTAACCTGAACGGGCGCATTTGCCTGCTGTATTCGGTGTTCTGGGGCGTGCTGGGCGTGTTGTGGATCAAGGATCTCTATCCGAGGATGTCCAAGTGGATTCTCAAACTGCCAAACCGCCCGGGCAAGGTTGTCACATGGGTGGTGACGGTGTTTCTGGTGGTCAACTGCGCGGTGTCGGCTGTGGCCGTGTGGCGCTGGGCGGAACGTGTGCAGGGCAAGCCCGCGGAAAACGGGTTTGAATCGTTGCTGGATGTGCGCTTTCCAGATGAGCGGATGGAGCGAATCTATGCGAATATGAGCTTTGAGTGAAAACGAAAGGGAGAAAGCCTATGAAATTTGGAAAAGAACATGTGAGCGGCATAGGGGGCGCGGTGATCGAACTGGTCATCGGCCTGCTGCTGCTCATTAACCCGGTGGGGTTTACGTCCGGCATCATCATCGGACTGGGGGTGCTGATGATTGTGGCAGGCGCGACCAAAACGGCGCGGTATTTCATGACCAATGCGGTGGAGGCCGCGCGCGAGCAGGGCTTGGCCAAGGGCCTGTTGTTGCTGATGGTCGGTGCGGCCTGCGCGCTCTGCTCGGATTGGTTTGTGGCGGTTTTCCCGCTGCTGACGATGCTCTATGGCCTGCTCTTGCTCGTGCTTAGCGCTCTGAAGGTGCAGGTTGCCGTGGATATGCTGCGTTTGAAGAAACAGAACTGGCTGTTTTCCGCGATCAGTGCCGCTGTTTCTGTGGTGATCGCTGTGTTTGTGCTGGTCAATCCCTTCGGTGCAACGACGCTGATTTGGGTGACGATGGGGTTGACGCTCATTGCCGACGCGGTGCTCGACGCGCTCTGCCTGTTCTACCGCAAGAAGACGGCGTAATTCATCTGCCGATGCGAGAATCGCCTCCGGGCTTCGCATGCTCTCCGGCATTTCAAAATGGAACAATAAAAGAAAACGCTCGCGTGTGTGAACGCGGGCGTTTGTTGCATATATCCTTTTTTCAAACAAGCGGGGGGGAGAGGTGCAAACGGTCATAGCGGCTCGAATTGCAAGCCCTCGCGCAGCACGGGCCGCACGCCAAACGCGCGTTCCAGCACGCCGGAATCGGGCAACTGCATGGCGGGGCCGTCGTAGAGCGCCGTCCCGTGTTGCAGCACAAGCACGTCGTCGGCCAGGGCGACGGCCTGCGCCAGGTCGTGCAGCACGAGCACGATGCAGCGGCCTTCATCCCGAAGCGTGCGCAGGAGCGCGCAAAGCTCAAGCTGATGCGCGACATCCAGGTAGGTCGTCGGCTCGTCGAGCAGCAGATGCTGTGCCTCCTGGGCGATGAGCATGGCCAGGTAGGCCTTTTGCCGCTGACCGCCGGAGAGCGTGCGCATGTCGAGCGCGGCGGCTTCGGTCATGCCGGTCAGCGCGAGCGCGCGGTCGATGGCGGCCTCGTCGCGGGCGCCGAGCTTTCGGGTCATGCCCAGGTGCGGAAAGCGGCCATGGGCGACGAGCGAGCGCACGGAAATCATGGGCACGGGGCGGCTCTGGGGCAGGTAGGCAAGCTTGCGGGCGAACGCCTTGGGGGCGTCGCTTGCGCTTCCGCCGACGGTGATCGTCCCGCAGGTCAGGGGAAGCTGGCGGGCGCAGAGGCGAAGCAGCGTCGATTTGCCGGAACCGTTCGGGCCGAGCACGGCGCGAATCCGCCCGTCCTCAAAGCGCGCGTTCAAGCCGTCAAACAGCGGCGCGCGGCCGTCGTAGCCAAAGCATACGCGGGAAAGTTCGATCATCGCGCGCCTCCTCTGCGGTTGTGCAGCAGCAAAAACAGAAAGAAAGGACCGCCGATCA
>CALVTV010000040.1 GCA_944363005.1 uncultured Clostridia bacterium
GGAACTCCGCCATGAAAAAACTGTTTGCTCTGCTTCTTTGCGCGCTGATGCTCCTGACCTGCGCCGCCGCGCTCGCCGAGGACACCGGTCTTGCCGACGTACTGGCCAAGGGCACGCTGGTGATGGGCTTTGACGAGGCGTACCCGCCGATGGGCTTTGTCGGCGAGGATGGCACGCATGTGGGCTTTGACATCGACCTGGCCCGCGAGGTCACCTCGCGCCTGGGCGTGGAGCTGGTGCTCCAGCCGATCGCGTGGGATTCCAAGGAACTGGAACTGAGCGGCGGCAACATCGATTGCATCTGGTCGGGCCTGACCATCACCCCGGAGCGCCAGGAGCAGATGCTCTTCTCCATGCCGTACCTGGCCAACGAGCAGATTCTGGTCGTGCGCAGCGATTCGGGCATCACCGCTCTGGCGGATCTGCCGGGCAAGGTGCTGGGCACGCAGGCCGGTTCCAGCTCCGTGGATGTGCTTGATGCCAACCCGGACCTGCGCGACAGCCTGGGCGAAGTTGCGCTGTATGACGACTTCGTGGCCGCGCTGATGGACCTCAAGCTCGGCGGCATCGACGTGCTGCTGGTGGACTCGGTGGTGGGCAACTACTACATCGCCCAGCAGGATGACCCGACGGCCTTCACCGTGCTGCCGGACGTGCTGGAAGCCGAGGAATACGGCATCGCCTTCCGCCTGGGTGAGCAGACGCTGGCCGACGCGGTCAACGAACAGCTG
The DNA here is from genome assembly GCA_944363005.1 of uncultured Clostridia bacterium. Lineage (GTDB taxonomy): Bacteria > Bacillota > Clostridia > Christensenellales > Aristaeellaceae > Ventricola. Next base: position 732 of record CALVTV010000040.1, read on the forward strand.
ATCGCCATCTATGAGGACGGCACGCTCGCCGAAATCACCGCCAACTGGTTCGCCAATGACGTGACGGTCGTTGGCAAGTACGCCGAGCAGTACAAGTAACCCGCGGGCGTTGGGGGCCAAGCTCCTCCAACGCCTTTTTCCAGCCTGAACCGGAGGTCCCATGCAATATTTCAACAACCCGCAGGCGCTGCTGCGGCTGATCACCGCGATGCAGGACGGCTTTGCCAACACGCTGATCATCTTCTTTGCGACGCTGGTATTCTCCATTCCGCTGGGCATGGTCGTCGCCCTGCTGCGCATGAACCGGCGGCGCATCATCAGCGCGCCCATTTCCCTGTACATCCTCGTGATGCGCGGTACGCCGCTGATGCTGCAAATCTTTGCCGTCTACTTCGCGGTGCCGATGCTGCTGGGCGTCAACTTCGACCGGCTGTATGCGACGATCCTCGCCTTCTCGCTCAACTACGCGGCGTACTTTGCGGAGATCTTCCGCGGCGGCATGCTCTCCATCCCCGTCGGCCAGCACGAGGCCAGCCAGGTGCTGGGCCTCACGCGCGCGCAGACGTTCTTTCACATCGTGCTGCCGCAGGTGTTAAAGCGCGTGCTGCTGCCGGTGAGCAACGAGGTCATCACGCTGGTCAAGGATACCTCCCTGGCCAACGTGATCGCCGTCTCCGAGCTGTTCCGCGCCGCCAAGAACGAGGCCAGCCGCACGGCCTCCATTGAGCCGCTGTTCGTGGCGGGCCTGTTTTACCTGATTATGAACGGCGTGGTGACGCTTGTGTTCGGGTACCTGAACCGCAAACTATCCTATTATAAGGAATGAGGAGGGAACGCGCATGCTCAGAGCCAACAACATCCGCAAGAGCTTTGGGGACACGCAGGTCCTCCGGGACGTCAGCGTGAACATCTCCCGGGGCGAGGTTGTGGCGATCATCGGGCGCAGCGGTTCGGGCAAGAGCACGCTGCTGCGCTGCCTGAACCACCTGGAAACGATCGACAGCGGCTCCATCCTCATCGGCGGGCAGGCCATGGTTACCACCGTCGATGGCCACGCGCAGTACGCCAGCGAGAAGGCGCTGCGCGGCCTTTGCCTGAAGATGGGCATGGTCTTTCAGGATTACAACCTCTTCCCGCACTACTCCGTGCTCAAAAACCTGGTGATGCCCCAGCGCATGGTGCTCGGCCGCAGCCGCCAGGAGGCGGAGCAATACGCCATGGAACTGCTGGCCAAGGTGGGCCTTTCGGACAAGGCAGCGCAATACCCCTGCAACCTCTCCGGCGGTCAGCAGCAGCGCGTGGCCATCGCCCGGGCGCTGGCGATGGACCCGGAGATCCTCTGCTTTGACGAGCCGACCTCCGCGCTCGATCCGCAGTTGACCGCCGAGGTGCTCGCCGTCATCCGTCAGCTCGCCGTGGAAAAGCGCACGATGATCGTCGTCACCCACGAGATGAACTTCGCGCGCGACGTGGCCGACCGCGTGATCTACATGGCGGGCGGCGAGGTCGTGGAGGACGGCCCGGCCAAGGACGTGCTCGGCAGCGAGCGCAGCGAAGCCATTCGCGCGTTTGCCGGCGAAGCATCTTACTGATTTTCCCCGCGACGCAAAGAGGCGGCAGGCCCAAGGCCCACCGCCTCTTTTTTCATGCGCTCAGTGGCAACCGCGGCATTTCGCGCAATCGCCTCCGCAGCTTCCCTTGCCGCTTCGCCTGTCCCGGATCATCTTGACGATCACCGCCGCGACAACCAGCGCCAGCGCGCCGCCCACAATCCATGTAGCCATATGTTCACATTCCTTTCTTCTGCGACAGATGGGGCGCCGGATTGGGGCGCACCACCAGGTAAACCAGGAGCGCCAGCAGCGCGCCCGCAAGAATCGTCCATGTACTCACGCCTGCGCCCGCAAAGAGCAGGCCCAGCTGGTAAACGATCAGCGCAATCGCGTAGGCGAAGCCGCACTGATACGCGATGGCGAACACCGTCCACTTGGAGTTGTTCATCTCGCGGCGAATCGCGCCGATGGCCGCAAAGCACGGCGCGCACAGCAGGTTGAAGCTCATGAACGCGAAGGCTGCCAGCGCGCCGTGACCGCCGCTCGCCTCTTCAAAGCCCTGCGCAATCGGGCTGAGGCCCTCTGCAATCTCCTCGTCGGAGCCCTCTTCCAGCAAGGCTGCCGCCGCGTCGTTGCCCTCATCGTCCACCACGCCATAGAGCACACCGAACACGCCGACCACCTCTTCCTTGGCGACCAGGCCCATGACCGTGGCGACCGTCGATTGCCAGTTGCCAAAGCCCAGCGGGCGGAACACAGGCGCCGCCACGCTGCCCACGCGGCCCAGCAGGCTGTGATCCATGTCCTCCACCTCGCCAAAGACGAGCTGCGGTTCATTCGTTTGCGTCTGCTCCGCGGGCACAAAGCCGTAGCTCGAGGCGAACCAGATGACGATGCTCGAGAGCAGAATCACCGTGCCCGCCCGCTTGATGAAGCTGAAGCCGCGCTCGCCCATGCTGCCAAGCACGTTGCGCCAGGACGGCGCATGATACGCCGGGAGCTCCATGACGAACGGCGCGGGTTCGCCGGCAAAGGGGCGCGTCTTCTTGAGCAGGATGCCGCTGACGACGACCGCCGCCACGCCGATGAAGTACGCCGAGGTCGCGACCCAGCCCGCGTTGCCGAACAGCGCGCCCGCAATCAGGCCGATGATGGGCATCTTCGCGCCGCAGGGGATGAATGTCGTGGTCATGATGGTCATGCGGCGGTCGCGCTCCTGCTCGATGGTGCGGCTGGCCATCACGCCCGGCACGCCGCAGCCCGAGGAGATCAACAGCGGGATAAAGCTCTTGCCCGACAGGCCGAACTTGCGGAAGATGCGGTCCATGATGAACGCCACGCGCGCCATGTAGCCCACGTCCTCCAGGATGGCGAGCATCAGGAAGAGCACGAGCATCTGCGGCACAAAGCCGATGACCGCGCCCACGCCGCCGATGATGCCGTCCCCGATGAGCCCGACGAGCCACGGCGCGCAGCCGATGCCCTCCAGCCAGGCGACGGCGGGCGCCTGAATCCATTCCCCGACGAACACGTCGTTGGTGAAGTCGGTCAGAATCGTACCGATCGTGCTCACGGAGATATAATAGACCAGGCCCATCACCAGAACGAAAATCGGGAGCGCCAGAACGCGGTTGGTCACCACCCGGTCGATCTTGTCGGAAACGCTCAGGCTCCCCTTGGCGCGCCCCTTGACCACGCAGGTGGACACCAGGCGGCTGATGTAGGCATAGCGCTGGTTGGTGATGATGGACTCCGCGTCGTCGTCCATCTCCCGCTCGCACGAGGCGACCGTCTCCTCGATGGCGTCCATGATGCCCTTGGGCAGTTTCAGCGCGGCGATCACCTTTTCATCCCGCTCAAAGAGCTTGATGGCGTACCAGCGCGTCAAATGCGCCTCCACAATCGCGCCCGGATGCACGACGCCGCCCTCGTGATGATGATGCACGTCGCTCTCGCCGTCGCGATGGGTAATCAGGTCCTCGATGTGCGCCAGCGCGTGCTCTACGCTCCCGGCAAACACGTGCGGCAGCTCGCCGCGCTTGCCCTGCTTGGCCGCCTCGACAGCGCGCCGGGCCGCTTCCAGGCTCCCCTCGCCGGAGAGCGCCGAGGTCTCCACCACCTCGCAGCCCAGCGCCTCGCCCAGGCGGCGCAGGTCGATCCGGTCGCCGTTTTTGCGCGTGACGTCGATCATATTGAGCGCGATGACCATCGGAATGCCCAGCTCGCAAAGCTGCGTCGTCAGGTAGAGATTGCGCTCGATGTTCGTCGCGTCCACAATGTTGAGAATCGCGTCCGGCTTCTCGCCCACCAGGTAGTTGCGGGCGACGACCTCCTCCAGCGTGTACGGCGAAAGCGAGTAGATGCCCGGCAGATCCTGAAGGACCACGTCCTCCATGCCCTTGATCCTGCCCTCTTTCTTTTCCACCGTCACGCCCGGCCAGTTGCCCACATACTGGTTGCTGCCCGTGAGCGCATTGAACATCGTCGTCTTGCCGCAATTGGGATTTCCCGCCAGGGCAATCTTGCTTGCCATATGCCTGCCTCCTCGTTTCTAATCGTTAGTAAACACTAACTCTTGTGTAAAAAATCACTCCACCTCGATGCACTCCGCGTCGCTCTTGCGCACGGAGAGCTCATACCCCCGCACCGTCAGCTCCATCGGGTCGCCCAACGGCGCCACCTTGCGCACGGTCACCTCCGTGCCCCGGGTGAGACCCATGTCCATAATCCGGCGCTTGATCGCGCCTTCCCCGTGCAGTCTGACGACCTTTGCCGTCTGGCCGATTTTGACATCCCTGAGTGTCCTCATACGCTCCTCCTTGATTTACACCATGATCCGCATGGCCATGGCCTGATCCAGCGCGATCCGGCTGTCCTTGACGCTCAGGATCACGTTGCCCCCCAGTTTGTTGATCACCGACACCTCTTCGCCTACCACAAAGCCCAGTTCGGCCAGGTGCTGGCGCACCTCGTCGCGCCCGGTGATCTTCGCAATCACATGCACATCGCCCACGTTTGCCCATCCCAAAGGCATCATGCCGACCTCCTCCGGTTCTATTGTTAGTTTTTGCTAACTCATGGGCACAGTCTATCACGCACATCGCGGCTTGTCAAGCGCTTGCGATGGCTTGATTCGTTCGCAGAGAAAATTCGTTAGATTTCACTAACTCTTAACATCTGCCTGTATGCCTTTTGGGGAAACAAACGCTGCCGGTTGCATCGGCGGCAACGGTTTACAACCCGCCTTGCCTGACGGCGCTGTCAAGGCGGATTGCCATAAAAAAAGAACGCAGGCACAAAGCCCGCGTTCCTGTGGGTGAGATTCTCTTAGCGCTCGACGCGGCCGGAGCCGGAGCCCTTCATCAGGGACTCGACTTCCTTGACGCTCACGCGGTTGAAGTCGCCGGAGATGGTGTGCTTGAGGCAGGAAGCCGCCACAGCAAACTCCAGCGCCTCGGCCTGGGTCGGATAGGTCAGCAGGCCGTAGATCAGGCCGCCGGAGAAGGAGTCACCGCCGCCAACGCGGTCCACGATGTCCGTGAGCGCGTACTTGCGGGAGACATAGAACTCCTTGCCGTCGTAAATGCAGGCCGCCCAGTTGTTGATGTCCGCGCTCTTGGACTCGCGCAGGGTGATGGCCACGCGCTTGAGGTTGGGGAACATCTCCATCGCGGTCTGCGCGATGCCCTTGTAGACGTCGCGGTCGAGCTCGCCGCTCTCGACGTCGGACTTGGCGGTGATGCCCAGGGACTTCTGGAAGTCCTCCTCGTTGGCAATCGCCACATCGACGTACTTGGTGATCTCGGTCATGACCTCTTTGGCTTCCTTGCCGTACTTCCAGAGGTTCTTGCGGTAGTTCAGGTCGCAGGAAACGGTCACGCCCATCTGCTGAGCCGCCTTGCAGGCCGCCAGGGACAGCTCCGCCGCGGACTCAGAGATCGCCGGGGTAATGCCGGAGATGTGGAACCAGGTCGCGCCGTCAAAGATCTTCTTCCAGTCGAACAGATCGACCGGCGCCTTGGCGATGCAGGAATCCGCGCGGTCATAGACGACCTTGGAGGGGCGCTGGTTGGAACCGGTCTCCAGGAAGTAGATGCCCATGCGGCCATCGACCATCTTGATTTCGGACACATCCACGCCAAAGCTGCGCACATCGCGCACGCAAGCCTCGCCAATCGCATTGTTCGGCAGGGCCGTCACGAACGCAGCATCCATGCCGTAGTTCGCCAGAGAAACAGCCACATTGGCTTCACCGCCGCCAAAGGTGGCCTCCAGGGACGGGCTCTGGAAGAAGCGCTCCAGCGCCGGGCTCTTCAAACGGAGCATGATCTCACCGAGGGTAATGATGCGAGCCATGGGAATCACTCCTGTCATGATTTTGAAACAGCGCATGCAAAAAACACACGCACCGCTTCCATTTCTCTTGTATTATACACGATCCCAACACCCAAATCAAGACATCAGACCATTTTTCGACCCCATGCGCAAAATTCGTACTCCCTGAATAAATTGAGCCGACAAAAATTCACAGATTTAGCCTTTGTCTGCCGAATTGGCATCATATTTTATGAAGATCCGTCAAATCCGTCAGGCGCTTTTGCGTGCATCTTTCCGGGCAATGCCGGCTTTCACAGTCCGGCCGTCGCGATCGCCTTGCGGTAACAGGCCTCCACGCGCTGCGCAAAGACCTCCATGCCGAAGGGGGCCGCATGCTCCACGGCGCGCGCGGCGATCCTTCGCCCTTCTTCGGAGAACGCGCGAATCAGTCCGGCGAGCAGCGCCTCATCGCTCTCCCCGGTGAGTACTCCGGAAACGCCGTCCTCGATGACGCCCTCCAGGCAGGAATCGTTGACGGCGCAGACGCACAGCCCGGAAGCCATCGCCTCCACATAGGTCAGCCCCTGCGTTTCCGTGCGGGAAGCGCTGACGAACACATCCGCCATCGCGTAATACTGATCGATGCGCTCCCAGGCTTTGGGCCCAGCCAGCGTCACGGCATCGGCGACGCCCAGTTCCTGCGCCATCTGGGCCAGGACTTCGCGCTGCGGCCCCTCGCCCACCAGCACAAAGCGCACGTCCGGGCAGGCCTCGCGCAGTTTGGGGAATACGCGCATGACCTGCTCGAGGTTCTTCTCCTTGGCGATGCGCCCGATGTTGAGCAGCACGCGCTCCCCGGGGCGCACGCCGCATTCCCTGCGCACGGCTTCGCACTGCGCGGCGCTGTGGCGCGCGGGCGAGAAGCGGGCAATGTCCATGCCGCTGGGAATGATGTCAATATCGGCCTCCACGCCGTAGCGGCGCAGCAGCTCCAGCGTCTTGCCCGTTGGCACGATCACCCGGTCAAACCGGTCGCACCACCACTGGGAATACTTGCGGGCCAGCGCGCGCGCGGTATCGTCCGCCAGTCCATGGGTAATATAATAGGTATAGTCCTCCCAAACGGTGTGATAGGTATGCACCAGCGCGCAGCCGTTGCTGCGGGCCACGTGCCGGCCAAAGACGCCCATGATGAACTCGCTGTTGGTATGCACGACGTCAAAATCGAGCTTTTCGGCCTCCCAGCTGGTGATGGGCGTCGGGAAGGCGACATTGCGATCCCGGAGCACCAGCAGCGGCGCGGAGGCGATATAGTGGATGTGGTCGCGCTGGTTGTCCTCCCAGCCCTTGCACTTGGGCGCAAACACATGAACTTCGTGCCCACGCCGGGTGAGTTCTCGTTCCAGATTCAGGCACGAGGTGGCCACGCCGTTGATTTCAGGATAAAACGTGTCCGTGAATAATCCGATCTTCATCGCGGAAACTCCTCTCCTCCCTTCGCCCCTTCCAAATGGGCTGCCGCTGTTCAAAGCTTTTTCAAGTATATCATAATCCGTTGACGCTTGCAAATCCCTTCATTTTATGTTAGCATTTGTATGGTAATTTAGGGGAAATTGCATTTCCCTTTTGTGGAAAGTGAGGGATTTGACTTTGTCCGTCGTCAAAGAGATCACATCGATCGCATCGATCCGCATGGCTATCGACGAAAACTGGACCGTGCGCCGCTGCCGGTACGCGCCCGAAGGCGCCAGCGCCGGGCGCGTATGCTTGGCTACAGGCATCCACGGGGACGAACTGATGGGTCAGCTCATCGCCTACGGCGTCGCGCGCTGCATTGCCGCGCAGCCGGAATGCCTGCACGGCATTGTGGACATCTATCCGATGCTCAACCCCCTGGGGCTGGACGTCGGCGACCGCATGACGCCCATGGACCACCTGGACATGAACCGCGCCTTCCCCGGAACGAAGGACGGCACGGCGCTGGAAGCCATCTGCCATGCGATCATCGAGGACATGCGCGGCGCCGACCTGGTGCTGGACATCCACTCGGGTACCGTGGGCAAGAGCGAACTCTACGAGGTTCGCCTCTCCTCGCCGCATGCGGACTGGCTGCTGGACCAGGCGCGTGCGCTCTCGCCGGATCTGATCTGGGTGCTGCCGGAGCGTTCCGCCAACCACGCGATGCTCACCGCTGCGCTCTGCGACGCGGGCGTGCCCGCGATGATCCTTGAAATCGACGAACACCGCCGCCGTCCCCAGGCGAGCGCCGACCGCGTGGTGGGCAGCATCTTCTGCAAGCTGACGCAGATGGGCCTTTGGACGGGGGATGCCGCCCCCCAGCCCCTGCACGGCGAGCGCATTCCCTGTATTCGCACGCCGGAAGAGGTCTGCCGCGTCACCTGCGAACATCCGGGCATTTACGAGCCGGAGGATTGCAGCGGACGCTGGGTCAAGGCCGGTGACCGGCTGGGCGCGATCTTTGATGCGCTTGCCGGCGAGGTGCGCGAGGAGATCACCGCCCCGGTGGATGGCCTGGTCTTCAGCCAGCGCAGTTATTCGCCGGTGTATCCCGGCACGCTGATCGCCCGCATTTTCCAAGGAGGCACGAAATGAAAAAGGACGTTCTGTTCACCCTGCCCTCCTATTTTCGGGAGGACATGAACATCTATGCCTATCGCTTCGGCAAGGGCGAGCGAACCTGCGCCGTGCTGGGCGCGCTGCGCGGCAACGAAGTCCAGCAGCTCTACGTCTGCGCGCGGCTGATCGCCTACCTGCGCGAAGTCGAGAAGGAGGACGGCATCCTGCCCGGCCGCAGCGTGATGATCATTCCCACGGCCGTGGGCGCTTCCATGAACGTGGGCACGCGATTGTGGGCCCCGGAGAACATGGACATCAACCGCCGCTTCCCCGGCGACGCACAGGGCTCCACGACCGAGCGCATTGCGGGCGCGCTGATGGAAAAGCTTCGCCTGTACCGCTACGGCATCCAGCTCACCAGCTTTTACCAGCCCGGTTCTTTCGTGCCGCATGTGCGCGTGATGGACACCGGCCGCCAGAACCCGGAACTGGGCTGTGAATTTGGCCTGCCCTACGTCTATGTGCGCACGCCGCGCACCGCGGACAAATCGACGCTCAACTACGCCTGGCAGCTGGCCGGTACGCAGGCCTATTCGCTCTACGCCGGCAGAACTGACGAAATCGACGAGGCCGCCGCCGAGCAGACGCTGCGCGCCATCATCCGCTTTTTGGGCAGCCGCGGCGTCATCCGCGCGGACGCCACGCCGGGGCACATCTCCACCATCATCACCAACGACGACGTGCTCAGCGTCTCCGCCACGACCGCGGGCCTGCTGCGCCGGGTGAAGTTCGCGGGCGCGCATGTTCGCCGCGGCGAACAGCTGGCCTTCATCATGAACCCGCTGGATGGTTCCGTGCGCGAGACGCTCAAGACGCCGGTCACCGGAATGCTCTTTTTCGTGCAGGACGGCCCGTTCATCACCGAACAAAGCCCCGTGTTCCAGATCTTCTCCAGCCAGCGGGGATAAGGAGGAAGCGAAATGACATCCTTTTGGCGGACGATGATCTCCATCGCCGTGCCCGTCACACTGCAAAACCTGCTCTTTTCCTCCTTTACGCTCGTCGATACCCTGATGATCGGCCGCCTGGGCGATACGCCCCTGGCCGCCGTCGGCATGGCGGGCAAGTGGACCTGGTTTTTGAGCATCGCGCTCTTCGGCCTTTCCAGCGGCGCAACCGTATTCATCTCCCAGTTCTTCGGCGCGGGCGACAAGCGCGGCATCCACCGCACCTACGGCCTAATGACCGCGATCACGTTGGCCATTTCGCTGCTGTTCACGGCCGCGGCGCTGCTGATTCCCGAGACCATCGCCGCCCTGTTCACCCGCGACGCCGAGGCCATCCGCATCGCCAGCGCCTATCTGCGCATCATCGCCCTGGCCTATCCCCTTCAGGCGCTCGCCCGCTCCGCGACCACGCTCCTTCAGGGCACCCAGCATGTCGCCATTCCCTTTGTGGCCGCGGCCTGCTCCGTGCTGACGAACATCGTGTTCAACGCGCTGCTGATCTTCGGCCTTTGCGGCTTTCCTGCGCTGGGCGTGCGCGGCGCGGCCATTGCCTCCGTGATGGCGGCGGCGGTCAACACCGCGGTCATCTACGGCGCGGGCATCGCCAAGGGCACCATGCTGCGCGTGGGCCCGCGCGCCATGTTTGACGTGAACGCCGCCTTCGTGCGCCGCTATCTGCGCGTGGGCGCGCCCGCCATGTGCAACGAGACGATCTGGGCGCTTTGCAACCTGGCCTACAGCGCCATCTTCGGCCACATGAGCACCGGCGCTTACGCGGCAATCACCGTCGTCAAGTCGATCGAAGAGCTGACCAGCGTCGCCATCATGGGGCTTTGTTCCTCCTGCGCGCTGATGACCGGCAGTTTCATCGGCCGCGGCGAGGTTTCCCGCGCCTGGGATTGCGCCCGGCGTCATCTGCTGCTCTGCGTCGGCTTTTCCGTGCTCATCGGCGGGGGCGTGCTGCTCGCGCGCGTGCCCATCCTCTCGCTCTTCGGCGTGTCGGATGCCGTGCGCCGGGACGCGCTTGCCGTCATGCTCATCTACGCGCTGGAGATGACGCTGCGCAACCTGCCGCTGATGCTGGTGGTCGGCATCTTCCGCGCAGGCGGCGACACGCGCTACGGCCTGATCGTCGATACGCTCACCGCCGTGCTCGCCGGTATTCCGCTCACCGCGCTCACCGGCCTGGTGCTGGGCGCGAGCGTACCGGTCACCTATCTGGTCATGTATCTCTCCGAGGACGTGCTCAAGTGCGCCCTCTACCTGCGCCACTACCGGCGCGGCTCCTGGATCCGGCCTGTGACCGGCTCCTGACAAATTGGAGGTCACCATGGACAAACGCAACGCCTTTGAGGAAAAGGCCGCGCCCAAGCGGGGCGCGCTGCTCGAATTCGCCCGGTTTTACAAGCCGCACATGCGCCTGTTCCTGCTGGACATGGCCTGTGCGCTGTTCATCGCGCTGGTGGACGTGATCTTCCCCGTCGTCACCCGCAAGGTGCTCTATGACATCATTCCCAACCAGCTCGTGCGCTCCTTCGTGCTGCTGATGGGCATGATGCTGCTGCTCTACGTGCTGCGCGGCGCCGCCCAGTGGATCGTGACCTATCTGGGCCACCTGACGGGCGTGCGCATCGAGGCGGACATGCGCGCCGCCATCTTCGCGCACATGCAGAAGCTCGGCTTCTCCTTCTACGACAAAAACCGCACCGGCCTGCTGATGGCCCGCGTGACGACCGACCTGTTTGACATCACGGAGCTGGCGCACCACGGCCCGGAGGACCTGTTCATCTCGCTGGTCACGCTGCTGGGCTCGTTCCTGGTGCTCTGGAACATCCAGCCCACGCTCGCGCTCGTGCTCATCATCTCCGTGCCGCTGATCATCGTCTTTGTCGCCATGCGCCGCAAGAACATGATGCGCGTCTCGCGCGCGGTCAAGCAGCGCACGGCGGGCATCAACGCGGAGATCGAGAGCTCCATCTCCGGCATCCGCGTGGCCAAGGCGTTCGGCAACGAGCACGAGGAGATCGACAAGTTCACCCGCTGCACCGGGCAGTACGTCAGCGCCAAGCAGGGCTATTACAAGGTGATGGCGGGCTTCTTCTCCGGCACGGACTTCCTCATCAACCTGATGAGCCTGTCGGTCATCTGCGTGGGCAGCTATCTGATCATGAAAAACCGCATGGACATCGCCACGCTGGTCACGTTCAACATGTATGTCGCCAGCGTGCAGAGCCCGATCCGCAAGCTGACCAACTTCACCGAGCAGTTCACGCAGGGCATGGCCGGTTTCCAGCGCTTCCGCGCGATCATGCACGAGACGCCCGACATCCTGGACAGCCCGAGCGCCAAGCCCATGGCCGATGTTGCCGGCGACATCGAGTTCCACGACGTCACCTTCACTTACGACAAGGAGAAGGACGCCGTGCTCGAGCACGTCAATCTGCACATCCGGCCGGGCGAGATGCTCGCGCTGGTCGGCCCCAGCGGCGGCGGCAAATCGACGCTTTGCCAGCTGATTCCCCGGTTTTACGAGGCGACCTCCGGCTTCATCACCATCGACGGGCAGGACATCCGCGGCGTCAAGCTCGCGGACCTGCGCAAAAACATCGGCATTGTGCAGCAGGACGTGTTCCTTTTCGCGGGCACGATCCTTGAAAACATCCGCTACGGCAAGCCCGGCGCCTCCATCGAGGAGGTCGTAGAGGCCGCCAAGCTCGCGGAGATCCACGAGGACATCCTGCGCATGCCCGACGGATACGACACGGTCGTCGGCGAGCGTGGCGTGATGCTCTCCGGCGGCCAGAAGCAGCGCGTCTCCATCGCGCGCATCTTCCTCAAGACCCCGAAGATCCTGATTCTCGACGAGGCGACCAGCGCGCTGGATACCGCCACCGAGCGCAAGATCCAGGCCGCGTTTGACCGCCTGGCCAAGGGCCGCACGACGCTGGTCATCGCCCACCGCCTTTCCACCATCCGCAACGCGGACGAGATCGTCGTCATCGGCGACCACGGCATCCTCGAGCGCGGCACGCATGCGCAGCTCGTCGCCCAGGGCGGCATCTACGCCGAGCTGGCCGCGGGCGCAAAACTCGCCGGCGACGCGCGCTGATTTGTGGCTTGACATTCTGTCAAAAAAAGGCTAAAATAGTCTGCGTAATCGCCCTTGCGGCGGACACAAATCGCACATGGCTTTGAATAAAGGCGATGAAGGAACCAAGACGCTTTTCCCGTCAGACAGAGAGCCGGCGGTCGGTGCAAGCCGGTGAGGGGGAAGCGGGATGACTCACTCCGGAGCTGCCCGCGTGACAAGCGCGGGACGATCATGCCGCGTTAAGGCGAAGAGGGCTGCGCGCCTTTGCGCAAGGCCGAATCAGGGTGGTACCGTGTGGCAAGTTACGCCTCGCCCCTGCGAAAAGCAGGTGTGCGAGGCGTTTTTTTATCACACCGGCCTCGTGCCGGCATCTCACAGGGAGGGTTTACCGTATGGGAATGACCATGACTCAAAAGATTCTCGCGCGGGCGGCCGGCGTTGAAAGCTGCGGCGCGGGCGAGCTGCTCATGTGCAAGCTGGATCTGGTCCTTGGCAACGACATCACCGCGCCGGTGGCCATCAACGAGTTCGTCAAGATGGGCGCCACCCGCGTGTTCGATCCCGGGAAGATCGCGCTGATTCCCGACCACTTCG
>CALVTV010000041.1 GCA_944363005.1 uncultured Clostridia bacterium
GGCCGATGCTCGCGGCGATGCCGTCGTCCCAATCGCGCTTTTCCAGGTCAAAAATGCCGGTTGTGCAGGCGTTGGACGGTTCAGAGGAAAACACGCCCGTCAGCTTGTAGATCAACCAGTCGTTGAACATGGTGCACATGGCGGCTTTTTCGTAGACTTCGGGCATTTTGTTCTTGACCCAGAACAACCGCGGAAGCGCGCCCAGCGCGTAGGTCTGGCCCGATTCGGCGTAGATGGACTTTTCCAGTTCCGGGTTCATCCGAACCAGTTGCGCCACTTCGTCGTCGCTTCGCGCATCGACGTTGGCACAGGCCCAGATTTCGTTTCCTTCCTTGTCGTAGAGCACGATACCCTCGCGCATGCAGGTGGTGGAAACGGCGGCGATATCCGCGGGGTTGACGCCGGTTTGCTCAATGACGCCGCGGATGCAGTGCCTGGCGAGGTCCCAGTTGTGAACCCAGTCAAAGTCCATGCTTCCCGGATAGCGCGGGTCTTCCTTGTGCGTCCACTCCTGCGCAACACAACCGAGCTGTTCACCGTTGAGGTTGAAGAGCACGGCGCGAACGCTGCCTGTGCCGGCGTCCACGGCCATGAGGGTTTTTGCCATAAGCGGTTCCATCCTTTCTTGTGGGGTTGAATACGATTGAAAGGACGTCATTCGTCCTTGAGAAGCTGAGCGGCGGTGGCTTCGTCGGTGATGAGAATATTGAGATAGCCTCCGCGCAACACGGCTCGGATGGCTTCGATTTTCTTTGGCCCGGCGGCCAGACCGATGACATTCTGCATCGAGCGAAGCCGTTCCAGCGGCGTGGAGATCAGCCGGTCCTCGATCGGGGAGGGAACGAGCTCGCCGTTCTTGTTGAGAAAATGGCAGAGCACATCGCCGACGGCGTTGTTCATCTTCAGGTAAAAGCGGTCGCTGGGGGAGAGCAGGCCGGAGCGGAAGACCGTAGCCGAATCGTCGATGGCGCCAATGCCCACCAGCGTGAACGTAGAGAATTCGGACATGCGGATGACTTCTTTGACGGACTGTTCCTCCCGCATAGCCTCCGCCATCTCCGGGGAGGAGGCGAGCAGCGGCGCCGGCATCAGATGCAGGCGCGCGTTGAAGATATTGGAGCGTGTGTTGGGCAGATAATTGGAAACACCGCCCGTCAGCGAGATGCACGATACGGGAGACTGAACCAGCGTAGCCAGGTGGTTGAGCGTCCGGCTGAGGGTATCGCCGTAGCCGACGTTGATGCAGGCGTTTTCGCCCAGGCGGTCGGCGATGTACATGGCGCCCGCGCGCGCGAGCGACTCGTTGGCATGGCCGGAGGCCGCGTCCACGTCCGGAATCAGAAAGACATCTTTGAGGTGGTATTTGTTGATCAAATCCCGGCTTTGCTCCACCATGCCAATGCCGTCCGAACGCAGGCGAAACTGGATGACGCCGGTGTGCCTGGCCGTATCCAGAAGCTTGATTACCCGCATACGGCTGATGGAAAGCCGGTCCGCGATGGCTTGCTGGGTCATGTTCTCAAAATAATAGTACCAGACGGCTTTGACCATCAGGGATTCTTCATAATTCAAAAGCGCTTCCTCCAGATGTTCAGACGATGGAAAAGAGGACAGAACGGAAGAAACAAATATTCTGATCTGAAACATTTGTCTACTTTCAAAGTATAGCACCGTCAAAAGAGAATGTCAATTCTTTTGTGAAATGCACATCTTTTTTTCGCGTTAAGCGCAATTAACGCAAAAATATTCTCAAAATACTTGACAGCATGCACAGAAACGAATAAAATGAAAGAAACGATGAAAGTGCGATTTATGAACCTTTGTAACGATTGGGCGCAGGAGTATACACATGGCAGAAAATGTTCACGGACAATCTTGTGTACCGCGCCTTCAAATCTCTGGGATTTGCAAGGCTTTCGGTCAAAACGTTGTTTTAAAGGGAATTGACCTGAGCGTGCGCGCCGGCGAGGTGCTTGCGCTCATCGGCGGCAACGGCGCCGGAAAATCCACGCTCATGAAGATCATCATGGGCATCTATACCTGTGACCGCGGCGAAATCCGCATCGACGGGCAGGTTGCCAAGCTGGGCAAACCGGCGGCTTCTCTTGCGGCCGGTGTCTATCTGGTCCCGCAGGAACCGCTTCTCTTCCCCAATATGACGGTGCTTGAGAATATTCTCATGGGCTTCCATGAGAAGGAAAGCGAGCTGAAGAAGCGCCTGTCTCAGCACATGCAGGAACTGGGATTTCAACTCAACCTTCAGCGCAAAGCCAATACGCTTTCCATCGCGGAACAGCAGCTTGTGGAGTTGCTGCGCGGTCTGATGCGCGACGCGCGCATTCTCATTTTGGATGAACCCACCAGCGCGTTGACGTTTGGCGAGGTACAGGCGCTGTTTAAGGTCGTGCAGGATCTCAAACGCAAGGGAATCAGCATGATTTATATCACGCACCGGCTCAACGAGGTCTTTGAAATTGCGACGGACGTGGCGATCATGCGCGACGGTGTCATCACACTGGAAGGCCCGGTGGAGAATTTCACCAAGGACATGCTCATTGCGGGCCTGCTGCCGCAGGACGCGGATGTGCAGCAAAACGACCGTGCGTATGAGCCGGTACGCTACAGCGAGCTCAAGCCGGTGATGCAGGTCAAGGCATTGACGGGCTATGGCTTCAAGGACATCACGTTTGACCTGTATCCGGGCGAGATACTGGGCATTGCAGGCGTTGTTGGTGCGGGGCGCACTGAGCTGATCAGCACCATCTTTGGCCGCGACAAGACGCTGAGCGGACAGGTCATCCTCGATGGCAAGGACATCACGGGCTTGCCGACCAAGCGCGTGCTGGAGGAAGGCATCAACTTTGTGCCGGAGGATCGCCACCGCCATGGCCTGTTCCGAATTCGCTCCATCTCTTCTAACACGACATCGGCACTACTGAATTCCGTCAAAATCGGCAGAATCAATATGAATCGCAGCCAGCAGAAGCGCATTGCCAAGCAGTACGCAGACGATTTCCGAACCAAGATCGTTTCCCTAGAGGACCTGATTGGCAGTCTTTCCGGCGGCAATCAGCAGAAGGTCGTCATCGCGCGCGCATTGTCCACAATGCCCAAGGTGGTCATATTGGACGAACCCACCCGCGGCATCGACGCGGCGGCGCGCAGTGACGTGTACAACATCATCCGCCAGCTCAAGGAAGCGGGCGTTGCGGTACTGATGGTCTCTTCCGATATTGAAGAGGTTGTCGAACTGGCCGATCGCGCGATCACGGTATTCCAGGGCAGGATCAACGGTGAGTTCAGCCGCGAAGAGATTACGCAGGATGTTCTCACCAGCGCCTCCTTTGGCATCGGGCAGGAAAGGAAGGTGCGCGTATGAAGCAAATTCAAAGCTTATTCGAGGCCCGCTGGATGTCCAGTCTGATCTTTTTGATCCTGTTGTTCCTGATTACGGGCATTGCGGATCCAGCTTTTTTGAGCTACTCCAACATCATCAGCTGTTTTAACACGGCGACAATGTATACTCTGCTGGCTGTCGGCATCGCGTTTGTCATCATGACGGGCGAGATTGACGTCTCCATCGGCGCAACCCTCGGCTTGACGGCTGCCATGACCGGACTCATCGCGCAGCGGGATGGCAGTGTTGTGGTCATGTTGCTCGTGGTGATGGTTGTCGGCGCGGTGATCGGCCTGGTCAACGGACTGGGCGTGGCGTACTTCGGCGTGCCTTCGCTGATTTTTACGCTGGGTACCAACAGCGTCGTGCGCGGTTTGGTCTATATCATGACGGATGGCCGCACGGTGGAAAACTTCGGCGGCACGATTGCCAGCTACGGTAACAAAACCCTGTTCGCGCAGATCACAGTGTATTATGCCATTGCCGTTGCGCTGGTGGCGATTGCCCATTTTGTGCTGACCCGGACCCGCAAGGGCAAGTATTTTATCGCGGTGGGCGACAACGCAGGCGGCGCCAATTTGGTGGGCATTTCTGTGCTGGGCACCAAGATTCTGGCCTACGTTCTCTGCGGCCTGTTTGCGGGAATCGGCGGCTTCGTATTCGCTTCCAAGTATGGTCAGGTCATGACCGTGGCCGGAAACGGCTACGAAATGACCGCGATTGCGGCTTGCGTCTTGGGCGGCGTCTCGCTCTCCGGCGGCCTGGGCAATATGGTGGGCGCTGCGATCGGTGCGGTCATCATGTCCTCCATCAGCCGGTTGCTGGTGTTTATCGGCCTGCCGTCCACGTATGACAATACCATCACCGGCGTCATGCTGATCGTGATCGTGGTGGTGGATGCGCTGGCGCAGCGCAGATCCATCGAAATGTCCAGAAGAAAGCGCCTTCTGTCCAGAACGGCGGAGAACACTCCGGAAGGGGGCGTGAAGGCATGAAATCCATGCTCAAAAAGGTCTTTAAGCACTGGGAAGTTTTCCTTCTCGTGTTTCTGGTGCTTGAATTTGTGGTGTTCGGCGCGGCCAACCCCAAGTTCCTGCGCCCGCAATCCATCCTCAACAGCATCGTCAATTACATCAGCGTTTGCATCATCGCGTTGTTTGTCACCCTGGTCATGATCACCGGCGGCATTGACATTCAAGCCCCGTCGATCATCGGTTTGACGAGCATCGTCATCGGCGTGCTATGGAGCGATGCGGGCATGAACATTTGGGTGGCGGTGGCAATCGCCGTGTGCATCGCGGCGCTGTGCGGCGCCTTGTCCGGTTTCTTCATTGCCTATTGCGGTGTGCAGCCGATGGTGGTCACGCTCGGCGGCAGCTTCCTGTATTCCGGTCTTGCGCTGCTGGTGTCGGGCATGTCGGCAACGCCCGCGTATCAGGGCATCAGCGGGTTTCCGGCCAAGACGGAGGCGGGCGAGTTCGTCGGTTTCCGCTTCCTGGGCAAGGGCGAAATCCTGGGCGTGCCCACGCAGATCGCTATTTACATCATTCTCATCGCGCTGTGCATCTGGATTCTGCACTATACGAAGTATGGCGAGCGCTTGTATCTGGTGGGCGTGAATCCGCAGGCGGCGGAGTATTCCGGCATCAATACGCGTGCCGTGATCATGAGCACCTACGTGCTCTCGGCTGTCAGTGCGGCGCTGGCCGGTACGCTGCTTACCGCCAACATCAACTCCGCCAAGTATAACCTCGGCTCCGGCTATACGCTGGCGATCATCACCGCCGTCGTGCTGGGTGGTACGCTCAATACGGGCGGCAAGGGCAGCATTCTTGGCACGGTGCTCGCTTCGCTGATCATCTGCATTTTGCGTTATGGCTTGCCGCTGTGCTTCGACGTGAGCACGCAAAACCTCGATTTGCCTGTGGGCATCATTCTGGTGCTGGTCGTGCTGGGGCGCGAAATCGCCGGACAGCACATGCTTTCCCGCTTGTTCAAGCGGCGAGGCTGAAGCATCCATTCCGTTGGAAATTTCGGGGGGCACTGTGAGCGCCTCCTGAGATAATAAAAAATGTAGGAGGAACCTAAACATGAAAAGAATCTTGGCGATGATCCTGGTGGCGTGCTTGGCGCTGACGCTGGCTTCTGCGGCTGTGGCCGAAGGAAAGAGCCCGGTGGACGGCATGACCGTGGCTTTCATCCCGAAGGTGTCCGGCAACTCGTTCTTTGAGGCCGCGAATGACGGCGCTCAGAAGTATGCGGAACAGTGGGGTCTGACCGTTGACTACATTGGTTCTCCCGACGCTTCCGTGACCACTCAGCTGGAACTGATCCAGCAGGCGATCGATAAGGGCGTGGACGCCATTTGCATCTCTGCTGTGGACGCGACCGCGCTGGATGAGAAGCTGATGGAAGCGCAGGATGCGGGCATCTATGTCAGCACCTGGGACTCCGATGTCTCCCCGAACGCGCGTGCGCTGATGGTTTCCCAGGGCACGGCGGACGTCCTTGGACCGATGCTCGTCGAGATGGGCGTGGAGTCCCTCAAGGAGCGCGGCGTTGACGTGACCGGCGAAGTGAAGTATGTCTGGCACTTCTCCAACCCGTCCGTGGCGGACCAGAACTCCTGGTACGTTGCCGGCGATGCGTACATCAAGGAGAACTACCCGAACTGGGTGGCTGTGCATGATCCGTACTACTCCAACCAGGATCCGGCGCAGTCCGTCAGCGTTGGCGAGTCCATCTTCGAGGCGTATCCGGATGTTGACCTCATCATCTGCAACGACTCCACCGCTCTGCCGGGCCAGTGCGGCGCTGCCCAGAACAAGGGCCTGACCGCGCAGGACGTCACCATCACCGGTTTCTGCCCGCCTTCCGGCATGACCACTTACCTTGAAAACGGCATCTGCACCCGTTGGGGCCTGTGGGACTGCGGCATCCAGGGCGCTCTGGGCTGCTACCTGGCTGCGTATGTCTCCGCTGGCAACGAAGTGAAGGTCGGCGATATGGTTGAGGTTCCGGGCATCGGCACGGTTGAAATCCTCGCCAACAGCGATCTGGTCGAAGGCCAGGAGACCGCTGAGAAGAACAACGGCGTCGTGCTGCTGCCGGAGCGCGTTGTCTTCACCGCGGAGAACGTGGCGGACTATCCGTTCTAATCCGAAAGCGATTCACAAGGGGAGCCCTTCGGGGCCCCTCTTCTTGTGGTGAGTGGCGCGGCATGACGCGGCGCTTGCCCCTGTTCCGCACCGGGCGGGACCATCTTTGACGACAGAAAGGAAGATTGATTTCTATGGCAGATAAGGACGGCCTCAAAGTGGCAAAGGATTACCATGTGGATACGGCGTTTGCCAATCAGGGCAGCTTCCACGTGAAGGGCGCCAACAATCTGGACTGGGGCATGAAGCGCCACCTGTCCAATATCTTCAATCCGGAGAGCGGCAATACCGTCATGTTCGCGTTTGACCATGGCTATTTCATGGGTTCTACCGCGGGCTTGGAGCGTTTGGACTTGGTGATCCCTAAGCTGCAGGAGCACATCGACGTGTTCATGGGTACCCGCGGCGCCATTCGCACCTGCGTGTCGCCCACCTACAAGAAGGGCGTTGCCCTGCGCGTAACCTCCGGTTCCTCTATGCTCAATGAAGATCTCAGCCATGAGATCGTGGCGGTTGACATTGAGGACGCCATCCGCATGAATGCGGACTGCATTGCTGTGCAGACCTTTATCGGCGCGGATGGACAGCTCTCTTCGATCGACAACCTCTCCAAGTGCATCAACGCGGGCATGCGCTACAGCATTCCGACGCTGGGCGTTGTCGCCGTAGGCAAGCAGATGGAGCGCACAGACCGCTTCTTCAAATTGGCCACCCGCATTGTTGCTGAAATGGGCGTGCAGCTGGTCAAGACCTACTACTGCGACAACTTCGAAGAGGTTGTGGCGGCTTGCCCGGTCCCGATCGTTGTGGCGGGCGGCAAGAAGCTTCCGGAACCGGAAGCGCTCACGCTGGCGTACCGCTCCATGCAGGGCGGCGCACGCGGCCTGGATATGGGCCGCAACATCTTCCAGAGCGAGCACCCGGTCGAGATGGCGCGGGCAATCGGCCAGATCGTCCATCACAAGGCAACGGACAAGGAAGCCTACGAGTTCTATCTGGATGCAATCCACGCATAAGCCTGAATGCTTCCAAGAAGGGTTCGTAACCGCTTGAAGCAGGCTTGCAGCAAGACCAAAGGGGGACCGCATCGCAGTCCCTCTTTTTTACAAACGAAGATTCAATAGGGGAGGATTCTTCCATGCTCATTTCCATTCTCTCCATGGTGCTGCCCGTCCTGGTGATGATTCTGCTTGGCCGCCTGTGCGCTGTGAGCGGTATTCTCAACGATGAGCGCCACGCAGGCCTCAAGGCGATCATCGGTGATGTGCTGCTGCCGGTGGTGCTCTTTCAGGCGTTTTTCACCGCGCAGTATGACGGCAAGCTCTTGCTCACGTTTGCGCTCGTGTTTGTATCCTGCTTGCTAGCGCTGCTGGCCGGATACGCATTGCGGCGGTTTGTGCGCCCGTATGACCGCTTTTTTCCGGTGCTGATGACCTCTTTTGAGGGCGGCTTGCTGGGTTATGCGCTCTTTGCCTTGCTGTATCCGGGCCAGACGGCCACCTATGCGATGGTCGACATTGGACAGACGATGTTTGCGTATACGGTGTTTATGGCGGCACTCAAGCAGGCGGATGGTAAAAAAATGACGCCGAAGGAAATGGCGCTGGGCATTGTTACCAACAAGGCATGCATCGGCATGTTGGCAGGCATTGTGCTGGGTGGACTGGGTGTATACAAGGCAATCGCGCCGACAGGCGTTGGCGCAATTCTCATGCAGACGATTGGGTTTGTTACGGCACCGACATCAGCGCTCATTTTGCTGGTCGTGGGGTATCAGCTGAGAGCCAGCGCAAAACTCCTGTGCCCTGTGGCTACGACGTTGGGACTGCGCCTGGTCGTGATGGCGGTCATTTGCGGGCTGATTTCCCGGGTGCTCTTTGCGCTGATCCCGTATGACCGTCAGCTGATGGTGGCGCTCATGCTGCAATATACGTTGCCTGCGCCGTTCATCATCCCGCTTTTTGCCGACATGAAGGACGACGGAGAGTACGTTTCTACCACGCTTTCTGTGGGGACAGTGCTCACGGTTGTGCTCTTTTTCTTCGTTGCGGCGTTTAGCCTGATGTAACGGCAATGGAAGCGGACAGAGGCGCTAAAAAGCAAAGGGGCGTGGCGCACCCAAACTGAATCTTGACCAAGAGCGTCGGATCGTTTACAAAGACGGTTCGACGCTTTTTGATTGGGCTGGCGTTTGTGTGATGCCGGTTGAGGCCAAATTGCCCTGATCCAGACAAGAGAAGAAGGGAGCCTGAGGGCGTAGTCCCTCAAACTCCCTTCCGTCTTTTGCAGTTATCGCTTATTTACTTGTTGGCAAGCTCGGCTGCGTTTTCAGCAGCGATGATGCCCCAGGTGGCGCACATGGAGTGGTTGATGCCGCCGAAGTTGATCTTGCCCAGGATGTTGCTGGGGCCAAGAATTTCGCCGGCCAGCGACAGTCCGGTGATCACCGAGCCATCCTCGCGCTGCAGATAGCCATCCTCGTTGACGCGAACGCCGCCGGAAGAACCGGACCAAACATACGGCACGGTCACAACCGCATAGTAGGGGCCTTCCTCAAAGGCGACCATGTTCTCGACGGAGCGGCCGAAAGCGGTGTCTTCGCCGGCAGCCACATCCTTGTTATAGGCTTCGACGGTAGCGGTGAGGTTTTCCGCGCCGATCATCTCGGCCAGCTCCTCAAGGGTATCGGCCTTATAGACGCAGTTGCCTTCCGCTGCCAGCTCCTCAAGCTTATCCCAACCATTGTTTTCGAGCTTGGCGGAGTTGGACATCGGATGCTTGATGAACGCCTGTTCAGTGTCGATCATGTTGCTGGAGATCACGGCGTACAGCTTGCTCTCCTCCT
The DNA here is from genome assembly GCA_944363005.1 of uncultured Clostridia bacterium. Lineage (GTDB taxonomy): Bacteria > Bacillota > Clostridia > Christensenellales > Aristaeellaceae > Ventricola. Next base: position 9,401 of record CALVTV010000041.1, read on the forward strand.
GGCCATACCACATGGAGCTCTTTGCGCTTTCCTCGGCGCCCACGCGGTCGCCCTGGGCGTTGACATAGATCATGCCCGGGTAGCTGTTGTTGACCTGATAGTACATGTCAAACCCATTGGTGGGGATGCCGCCGCCGTAGTAGTTGACAATCTCGTCCATGTTGTCAAACACGCCGCCGACAGCCTGCGCAAGCAGGAAGCCGGAGCCGTCGGACGTGCTGGGCGCGCAGGAGATGACGTTTTCAAATCCGGCGAGCTTGAGCAGGTCCTCGTTGTAGCAATAGCCGCCGGTTGCCAGCACCACAGAGGGCGCGCGGAATTCCAGGTCGCCCGCCTTCACGCCGACGACGTGGTCGTCTTCCACCAGCAGCTCGGTGACCTTGGTGTTGAACATAATCTGGGCCTTGCCGTCGGCAATGGCCGGCTCAAGACGCTCGTTGAGGGGATCGAGGTAGGCGTTGGCCGCGCCCATCGAATAGGAGCCCAGTGCGCGGGTGACGCGCAGGGTCTGCATGGCGGTGTACGCGCCGCCCACCAGAGAGCGGTCGCCGAAGTCAACGCCCAGGTCCTCGTCCAGCCAGTCGATGGCCGCGCCGGCTTCCTCGGTGTGCCGCTTGGCCAGCGCCTCGTTGAACTCGCCCTCGCCGCCGAGCGCCTCGATATCGGCATAGAAGGCCTCGGGGGTATCCTCAACGCCGTTCTCCTTCTGAATCTTGAATCCCGCGCCGCTCACGGTGCCGCCCGCATAGTGGATGCAGCCGCCCGTGCGCACGCTCTGCTCAAGCACCAGCACGTTCAG
>CALVTV010000042.1 GCA_944363005.1 uncultured Clostridia bacterium
TCCGCCAGCAGCTGACAGACGCCCATGCCGACCGCCGTATGCGCATCGTGTCCGCAACCGTGCATCAGCCCGTCCCGCTCGGAGCGGTAGGGCAGATCGGTCAATTCCTGCATTTGCAGGCAATCCGGGTCAAACCGCAGGCCGACCGTCTTGCCCGGCCGCGCGCCGCGCACCACGGCGATGGTGATATTCTCCGCCGGGCAGAGCAGCTCAATGCCCTCCCGTTTCAATGCCTCGCGCACACGCGCATTCGTACGCACCTCAAAGTGCGACGGTTCCGGGTGCCGGTGCAAATCCTCGAACATTGCCCGCATAGCCGGCTCGTATGCTTGGGCTTGCGCCATGAAATCCATGGGCTTCCGCCTCCTCTTTTGATTGCATGAACATACAAGTTCGGCGCGCGGCGCACAATTCCTGTCCTGCCGCCAAAAAACACATCACTCCAGCCACAAAAAACGCATGAATTCTTCCGTCTGCCTGCTCCAGTCCTCCTCGCAGTGGCGGCCTTGCTCCTGAATGAATTGCTCAATGCGCGCCTGCTTCGCGCCAAGCAGATTGGCAACGGCGAGATGTTCGGCCGTCATTTGCGCCAGCGCCCTTTTGTCCCTCGCCTCATTCTCCCCCCAGGAGAGATATACGCGCGTATCCGGGTTCAACTCCGCCTCTTTGAGCTCCGCAATCAGCTGCGGAAAACACATGCTCAGCGCCGGACTGACGCACGCCGCTTTGGAAAACACGCTGTTGTACGCTGTTACCGCGTACAAGCTCATCAGCCCGCCCATGGAACTGCCCATCACGCCCGTACATGCACGGTTGTGCATCGTGCGATAGCGCGCGTCAATCATGGGTTTGAGTGTATCGGCGATGTAATCCATCGTCGCGCGTCCCCTTCCGCGCAGGCCTTCCCAGCTTCGCGGAGACAGGTGATACGGGCAGTACTCCGCCAGCCTGCGGTCTCCCTCCGGGCTGCTCTGCAACCCGACCACGATCATCCCCTTGGACCATCCGTCCAGAAACCGGTGCAACCCCCAGGACTTTCCATACGAAGCCCGATTGTCCTCAAAGGCATTCTGTCCGTCGAACATATACATGACTGGATACGTCTCCTCCCCCTCGCCGTATCCCTGCGGGAGATAGACGCTGACCAGGCGCTCATCTGAACTGGGTGAAAAGTACACTTCAAACCGCTCGATCATGGTTTCCTCCGTTCTCGCCGCCGCATGGACAGCGCTGTGTCATTTGCATGTATATGTTCACCATTCCAGAATGATGCCTGCTGCATACAAAAAGCGGAACAGCGTCCACCGTTCCGCTTTGATTTTGTTCATTCACCGTTCCAGAATATACACACCGGCACAAAAGGAAACCGCTTCAAATCGAAGCGAAGGAAGGAACCGGCGCAGTTCCTCGTACACCGGATAAAACTCCTGATCGTCCCAGGCATCCCCTGCCTCTGCTTTGCAGCGTTCCAGCTGCTCGCGGGTGGCAAAAGCGACGTCTCCAATGAGAATCCTTCCGCCCTCGCGAAGCAGGGGCAACAACGCTTTCAGAAAGCCCGGCTTGTCCTCATCCTTCAGATGATGCAGGGAATACGTCGCCACGATGCAGTCATACGTGTGACGCAAAAGAGGCTCGGCCAGCCCGAGGGTGAAGTCCCCCTCAAACAGATGCGCGCGGGGCATTTTCTCCTGCGCCAATTCGATCATCCGGCTTGAGAAGTCCTGTCCCCAGACGTCGCACCCCTTCGCATACAGCCTCGCCGTGAGCGTACCCGTGCCAAACCCGATGTCCAGAACGGTTTCGTTCTCTCCCACCATCCCGAAGATGGTTTCAAGCACCTGCCCGTATCCGGCAAAAGGGTATGTCCGTTCTGCGTCGGACTGCGCAACGCTCCTCTCGTAACCGTCTGCCCAAGCGTCAAATCCCCTGTTGTCCATTGTCCTTTCCTCCCGAAGCATATGCCGCTTCCATCGTCTTGATGGTCTCATACAGCCAACGATTCACGGGCACATCGAGGCCAAAACGCTCCGCCCTGCGCAAGATGGTGCCCGCGAAAAGCTCCACCTCGCTCTTTCTGCGCGCCTCGGCATCCTGACGCATGCTCGGTTTGCCCGATGGGGAAAGCGAGTCCACCAGCGCCACCCATTGCGCAAGCTCCGCGTCCGAAATCGGATATCCCTCCAGCTTGGAGAGCGCCTGTACCTCGCGCATCGCACCGATCATCACATCGCGCGCTTTGCCCGGCTGTTGTACCGTGCCGTAATCCCCTTCAAAGACCATGACCGCCTGATTGACGCCCACATTCAGCATCAGTTTGCCCCACTGGCGGCGCACCATGTCTTCCACAGGCTGCGCGCTGACGCCATGCGCATTCAGGAATTCCGCAACGCGCTGTACGCGGGGCGAGAGAGTCCCCGGCGTCTTTTCCCCGAGCACGATCACGCCGGCGTGCGCATAAGTCAGCGCGCGACCCACGCGCACCGCGTCCATGCCCTGCGCCGTCGCATAGAGCACGTTCTGCGGACCAAAGCGCGCCGCAAGCTCCTCCTCACTGGAAATTCCGTTGAGCACGGAGAGCAGGAGCGTCTTCGGTCCGACGAAAGGCGCAGCCGTCTCCATCGCCCCGCGCAAGCCCCCCGCCTTGGTCGCGAAGATCAAGAGGTCAACCGGCGCCGCTTCCGCAGGCGTGACATACGAAAAGTTCACCGGCCTGCCGTTACAGGTCACGCCCTCGCGGCGATAGCGTGCGGCGCGCCCTTCGTCCACCAGAATGCGCACATCCGCGCCGCAGGAGAGAAGCCGCTCTCCAAAGAGTACGCCCAGTGCGCCCAGGCCCACAATTCCGACCGATTCCATCAGGCTTCCTCCTCCTGCAAACCGCGCAACAGCGCAATCTCCCGGGCATATCCCGGCAACTCGTTGGGCGTTTCCAGATAAAACGG
>CALVTV010000043.1 GCA_944363005.1 uncultured Clostridia bacterium
ACAGCCTGCTGTTGCAGATGGATCAGGATGCGGTGGATACCCTGGAACAGCTGGGCATCACCCAAATCGTGGTCACGGATACGGACATGATCGTCAAGGCGGAATACCTGACGCAGGATTTGTCAGACGTGCGCAGTCTGTTTGCGCTCGGGGAGCGGGAGCTCCTTTGCGTGAGCGGCGAAGATGACCCGGTGACCGTCGTCAGCGAAGACGGCGTGCGCCGGCAGATCACCGAATGATGACCCCTGTGCAGGAAGAAACAATGCGGGGCGCAGGCGCTGTGCCGGAAGGGCAAAACCTCCGGCGCATCCGTCTGCGCCCTTTTTGCTTCGTTGCGCAAATGGAGGTTTTGATTCGCGCTTTATGACATTGCGCGCGCGGTCAACTTGCGGCGCAGGGATAAACATGTTATACTGAACGCAAAGAATGGAGGTTTCAAAATGATGCGTAAGTGGTTTTTGGGCGCCCTGATGGCGCTGATGGTGGGCTTGTTTGCCGCGGGTGCGCTCGCGGACGGCGAGGGCGTTGTGGTCAATTCCTCCTGCAACATCGTGCAGTCGGGGGAATACTATCTGGTGTATTGCTATGCGCAGATTCACAACAACTCCAACCAGATCATCTGTCTGGAACAGGGTACGTTTGAGCTGCACAACGGCGAACAGCTGCTCGCCAGCCAGGCGGTCAGCCAAATCTGGCCGTACTTCATCAATCCCGGCGAGGACGGGTATGTGTTTGACGTGGTGGCTTTTGAGCCCGACGAAAACGGGCAGCCCGTCGTGCCGACGGTGACCGGCGTGGTGTACGATATCCGGTATATGACGGTGGACACGCAGTTCGCCAGCGAGAAGCTGACGACCGAGGCGGAAATCGTTCGCGATGCGGCGGGCGGGATGGACATCCTCTGCCGTGTCACCAATACGACGGCCATGGATGCCTACGACTCGACGCTGGCCTTCGCCCTGTATACCCAGAGCGGCAACATGATCTATGCCGACGGCACCACGCTCAAGGATGTGGGCATTCCCGTTGGCGGAACGATACTGCTGCGCTTCCCGGTGGAGGATGAGCTGGTCAAGCAGTGGGACAGCTACGGCATGAGCGCGTCGGAGGTGCGCGTCACAGCGTCCTTCCGCAACGACGAGGACTGATGAAAGAGGGAGCGCATTGGAAAAGAGAATCCTTCGCACCGGCGCGCCGTTTGTGCTGGCCGGTGGGGCTGTGCTGGCCGTGGCCCTGATCGTGGGGCTTGGCGCATGGCCGACCTATCTGGTGGCTGCCGCTGCGGGGATTGCCGCGTTTGCGGCGGGCCGGCGGGTTTTCCCCGACCGCGTGGTGGAAGTGGAGCGCGCGCCGCAGTCCGGCAACGCGGAGGTGGACGCGCTGATTGCCGAAGCCCGCGCGCAGCTGGAGCAGATTCACGCGGCCAATGAGGCGATTGCCGAGGCGGAACTCTCCGCGCAGATCGCGGACATCGAATCGACCTGCCGCCTGATCCTCGCGCGCCTGGAGGAGCAGCCGGGCATGCTGGCGACGTTGCGCACGTTCCTGCGCTATTACCTGCCCGCGACGCTCAAGCTGCTTCAGGCCAGAACCCGGCTGGAGGCCGAGGTCAACGCCGGCCAGAATCCGCAGATCGCCGCGCGCATTCGCGAGGCCATGGCCGCTGTGCAGACGGCTTTTCACAAACAGCTGGATGCGCTCAATGAGTACCGGTTCATCAATTTGGAAAGCGAAATGGACGTGCTTTCCGATATGCTCCGCAGCGACGGGCTCGCCGCAGAACCGGACGCCAAAACCAAAGAGGAAGAGGATGACCCGTTTGCGGGTCTGTTCAAACAGGGAGGAAAGTAAATGGGGGCTTTTGCCGGCTTTGCGCTCGTGCCCGAGCAGGGAAGTATGCCGGGCATGGAGCAGCTGTCCCAGGAGATGCAGGAGCAGATTCGCGCGCTGGCTGCGCGGGTCGATGTGCGCGATTCATCAGCCGTGATGGGCTTTGGCGCGAAGGCGCAGAAGGAAATGAATGCGTTTTCTTCCATCGCGCTCACGCAGATGCTCTCCAAGGACATCGAGCCGCTGGACGGCGTGATGCGCACGCTGGCGGAGCAGATCCGCAGCTGTTCCTTTGTGCAGGAGGCCCGGGGCTGGCTGCGGCGCCTATTCGGCGGCGCGGCGAGCCTTGAACAGGTGCGCGCGGCGTACGAGAAAGCCGAGCCGCACATCAGCGCCTGTGCCAACGAGATGACGGACCGGCGCGTGGCGCTCATGCGCGACAGCGCGCTGCTGGACCGGCTCTATGAGCGCAACGAGACCTTGTACCGCGAGCTCTGTTCACTGATCGTGGTGGGCGATGAGGTCGTCCGGCAGGCGCGAGAGCGCGGCGAAGAGCCGCAGGCCGTGGCGCGCATGGAGCGGCGCGTGCAGGATTTGCGGCTGACGCAGGCGGCTTCCACGCAGCTGGCGGCGCAGATTCGCCTGGTGCAGGAGAGCGACAAGCTGACCTGCGAGAAGCTGCAAGCGGCGCTGGAAGTGACGATTCCGCTCTGGAAGAGCCAGATGGCGGCGGCGCTGGGCCTGGCGCGGGCCACGGACAGCCTGGCCATGCAGCGGCGGGTAAACGATGAGGCGCGCCGAGGCATGCGCGAGGGGGCGCGGGAAATATCGGCCCAGGCGCAGGCGTTTGACCGGGAAGCGGGGCAGGCGGACCCGCAGCACGCCCAGCAGACGGCGGACGCGCTGCTCAAAGAGCTTGAACAGATTGAACAATCCCTGGCCCAGCAGCGTAAACTGCGCCGGGGCGATTCGCAATAAGGGGGGAACTCCATGGCAGCAGCTACACAGCAGGCGCCCCAACAGCAGGCACCCCAAAACCAGGCGCGCAAAAGCGAGCGCCCGCCTCTGATGGGCGCGTTACAGGGGCTTTCGCGGACGGCGGGCATCGCGATATTGGCGGTTTTGCTGGTCGTTTCGCTCTTCGTGGGCAATTTCCGCGCGCTTGCCGGCGCGACGCCCAAGGACTTCTTGCGCCAGGGGGACGTGCAGTCGATCATCGAGGACCGGCTCGCCGCGGCGAACAACGCGCTGACCGTAGCCGAGCGCGCGCAGCTGGATGAAACGTATTACGAGGGCGTGAAGTCAGCCATCGCCGCGATGGAGGAGGCGGACACGGCGCGCGAGATCGGCCGTGCGGATCAGGCGCTGACGGCCGCCGTGAGCCAGATGGTTGTCGAGGCGACGGACCAGCTTGACAGCGAAAACAGGACCATGCTCCAGCGCGCAGCGGACAACTTCGCGGAGCAGGGCAGCTTCCTGCGCCAGGAGGCGCGCAGCTACAACGAAAAGGCGCTCAAGGCGGAGGAACTTTACGAGAAATTGCCGACCCGGTTTGTGCTTGCGCAGCCGGATGTGTACGAAGGGTTGTAACCCGGGAGGAAGGAAAGAATGAGAACAAAGCGGATCGCCGCGCTGTTTGCGGCGCTTTTGCTGGGGCTGGCCCTGGTTGGCGGGGCGCTGGCGGATGTGCCCGCAAAGCCGTCGGAATTCGCCTATGCGTACGACTTTACGGACGACGTGCTCTCTGAACAGACCATGAGCGAGATCGCCGCCTATGGCGAGGCGCTCTATCAGGCCACGGGCGCGCAGGCGGTGGCGGTTGTGGTGGACTTTCTGGATGGCGCGGACCCGTCGGACTACGCGACCGACCTCATCAACGAATGGGGCATCGGTTCTGCCGAGAAAAACGACGGCATCGTCGTGCTGCTCGCCCGCGGAGACAGAAAGATCCAGATCGGCACGGGATCGGGCGTCGATCGCGTGCTGACAGGCGCCAGCTGCGGCGAGCTGATCGACGAAAACATCGACGATTTCGCGGCCAACCGCTTTGACGAGGGCATGCGTGCGCTGTACGCGGACGTGTGCCGGTTCGTGGCCTCAGCCGAGGGAAAAACGCTTGCGCTTGGCACGCAGGCGTATGACGCTCCGCTGCAAGAGGACGTTCAAGTGTATGATGGGGAGCCGGAACATTTTGCCGGAGGTGTGGATATCGTGGACGTGATTCTCGGCATTGTCGTGGTGTACATCGTGATTTCGGTGCTTCTGCATGCGCTCCGTCCGGCGGGCGGCGGATGCCTGAGCTGGTTCTTCCTGGGCTGGCTCTTCGGCGGCGCGGGCAGGCGAACCTATCACAGGCCCCCGCGTGGACCGATGGGTCCCCGGCCTCGTGCGCCGCGTCCCCCGCGCCCGCCTCGCCCGCCCATGGGCGGCTTTGGCGGTGGCCGTGGCTTTGGCGGCGGTGGCCGCGGCTTTGGTGGCGGCTTCGGCGGTGGTCGCGGCTTTGGCGGCGGTGGTTCGCGCGGCGGCGGCGGTGGCCGCAGCTTCTGACGCGCGCGTTTCTTGCCTGAGGGCGAGTGTTTGACCGCCCGGCTTTGCGCAGGGGCAAAGCCATTGAATTTCATGGGGCTGCTGTGCAGGCTTGCGCGGCAGCCTCGTTTTTTCTTGAAATGGAAGGCTTTTGCGCAATCCCCTTTTTTTGACTCGGGCGCGCGCCTTGCGCGAAACGCTGGTTTGCGGTATAATATTTTTCGGAAATTTTCCGGATTTCCGGATGAAAACAAGAGGTTCATTCGTCAAATGAATGTGAGCGGGAAGTGAGAAAGTCAGTGTCGGTTTCAGAGCAGTCCCTCGATTACAAGGAACAGTTTGAACGCCTGTATGAGCAGTATGCGGACGACGTGCTCCGCATGGCATATTTTTATCTGGCGGATCGCCAGAAGGCCGAAGATGTCTGCCAGGACGTGTTCGTCAAGCTGTTTACCCATGGAGAGATGATCGAACCGGGGAAGGAAAAGGCGTGGCTGTTGCGCGTGACGGTCAATTCGTGCCGCGATTTATGGCGCGGGGCATGGCTCAAGCGCGTGGTATTGGGCGCGCCGACCCTGGAAATCATACCTGCACAGGATGAAACCATTGAGCAGCGGGAGGAAAAAGCGGAACTCATGCGGGCGATTCACAAATTGCCTATGGCGTTTCGTGAGGCCATTTTGCTGCACTATTATCAGGGATTGGGCATTGCGGAAATCGCCCAAATGCTGGGATTGCCCGAAGGCACCATCTCCAGCAGACTTTCGCGCGCGAGGAAGAAGCTCGAGGTTCTCTTAAAGGAGGAAGCAACCGGTGAATGAATGGAATTCCCTGGATCGGTTGGGGACAATCACCGACGAAATGCTTGCCGGTCTGCATGCGGATAACCAGATGAAGATGCGCATTCGTCAGGCGGCGCAGCAAGAGCGCAGCTCGAAGCGGCCGGCCTTGCGCAGATGGGCCGTCTGCTGCGCGGCCCTGGCGCTTGCTTGCGTGGGCCTGCTGTACCAGCAGGTCAATAAAGCGCCTATAACGGCGCAGATCGATTCGATTGCTGCGGGCAACGGCGGCCTGAGTGTCACAAAGAAAACGGACGTCGCCGATTTGGGCGACGGCGCGCGCATCGGCGCCTCCGTGCCGAAGAACACGTCGCTGTTTGCGGCGGGGGATACGGATATGCCCCTGGTGACGGTGGGCGGCGCGGTGTACCGCATGCTGACCGAACCGGCGGCGCTGAGCGACAGCTTGCGCGGCGATGCCGTTGGGGAGATTGCGTCGGTAACGCAGCAGCCCTCGCTGGCTTCTCAGGAGGAGATGCAAGCGGGCGTTTCCAATGTCGCCTCGGAGGGCGCAACGGTGTACGGGATCACGGGACTGAGCAGCTCTACGGCGGTGGCCGCCGAGGTGGACGGTCAGCTTCGCGTGTTCCAGCGGGTGAGCTACGCGGGCGAGGGCCCGGGCCAGCAGACGCTGGAAGACACGTTTGACGTGCGCGGGCAGGTCAAGACGCTGGAGCTTTCCGGCGTGGGCACGCTCGAAGGGCAGACGGCCAACGACGTCATGGATGTGTTGCTCGACAACGCGGCGCTCAAGTCCTCGGACGCGACGGCGAACAAGCAGTCGCTGACGGTGACGCTTTCAAATGGACTCAAACTCCAGCTTGGGGTTTCGGGCGATATGCTCTGCGGCTGCGGCGGTTGGAGCTGTCCGGAGTTCTTTGAGGCGTTCGAGGCGGCGCTCTAAACAACATAAGCAAGAGGCACAGCCGTCAGGCTGTGCCTCGTTTTTGTCCGTTGCTTTTCGTTTGCGACCGCTTGAAGCGCGGATCAAATCATCCATTGCAGCGCGGGATCACTCGATCTCCTCATAGGAGACGATCTGGCAATCGGTATCGTACTCGTTGTGGTCCAGGCGGCGGTTGAGCGTTTCGATTTCGCCGTTCTGGTTGTCGTAGGGGTCGCGCCTCAGGAACCGGCGCGGCGGGGTGAAGGTCTGCTGGAAGCCGACGCACAGCGGCAGGCGCCAGGGCTCCAGATTGCCGAAATAGAAGTTGCGCCGCTCCTCGTTGCCCGCGCGGAAGGCCGAGCCGCCGAACGAGCAGTCGGCATACAGCCAGCCGTACGGGGCGATATAGAACATGGCCCAGTCATGGTTGCCGGCGGAACGCGGCGTGGTGTACAGGCCGGCCTGCCACTTGGCGGGAATGCCGGCGCAGCGGCAGAGTGTGATGAAGGCGAGCGCCTGCACGCCGCAGTCCCCCCGCAGGCCGGTGAGGAAGTATTCGGGGATGTTGGTCACCGTCAGGTAGGGCGGCATGAAGCGATAGACGGCCTGGGTGGTGATGAAGTCGTAGATGCGGTGCGCCTTGAGCAGCGGATTGCGTTCCGTGCCCACGATTTCGCGGGTGAGCGCGCGGATGTACGGCGTAAAGACGATGTGCGGGGCTTCCTCGCCCGTTTCAAAGTCGGGCTGGATGTTGCTGACGGCGGCCGGGTCGGCCTGGATGTACGGCGCGTCGATCTCGTAGGCAAACTCGGCGCTGACGGTCATGCCGGGCTGATAGGGGAGCTCGAAGTAGACCGTGCGATGGGGTTCCTGGGCGTCCGCGATGCAGTTGGGCGTGTGGGAGGTGGAGAGCAGCTGCGCACTGATTACCTGCGCGCTGACCACGGGCAGCGGAAGGTGGATGTGCAGCGTTTCGCTGGGCAGCAGGCGGGTGCTCTCGACAGTCATTGTCTCGCGCACGACGAAGCGCGTTCGGGCATGCCCCTTGCGCTTCATGCGGGTAATCATGCCGTCCAGCTCGGCGCTCTCGGCGAGCGAGGCGGCAACGGCCGCCTGATTGACCGCCCGCGAGGCAAATTCGGGCCGGGTTTTGAGCAGATTGTTCACGCAGTTGTCCTTGAAATGGACTTCGCCCTCGACATAGCGCCAGTCCAGCGTGCCGTCGTCGCGCAGGGCTTCCAGCTCTTCGGGCAGAAAGTCACGAACGGCGGCCTGCAACTGGGCGAGCAGTGCGCTGCGGGTCAGGGGATAGGCTACGGGGATTTCCCGGGCGATGGCGAGCTGAAAGGTCAGGCGCTTTTTGAGCGTCTCCGGGGTGCGGGGATCGGCAAGGCGCGCCGCGATGACGCGCTCCATGCGGGAGAAATCGCCGGCCTCGAACAGCCGCTGTACGTCCGGCGGCAGCGGATAACGCAGATAGGAAAGATCGATAAGCATAAGCAATCTCCTTCTCTTGAGCGGATGGTGGGTTCAGGAGCCCGACGGCTCATTCTCCTTTTATTTTACCACAATCTGCATCAAACCGCAATTTCCAAAGCGGCCGGGCAGAAGGGGAAAACGGGCGCGCGTTGACAGGGCGCTTTGTTTTGCTCTATAATGCCTTTAGGAGAAGGAAACGCTTTTCATTTTGGGGGAGGGAAAATCGCGCCATGAATCCGCAAATCGATGTTTCGGACGTGGTCATTCGTACGGACAGGCTGGTTTTGCGCCCGTTTAAACCGGATGACTTGCAGGACTTGTACCGATATGCCAGCGTGGACGGTGTCGGCCAAATGGCGGGATGGTTGCCCCACAGGAATTTTGAGGAATCCAGCCGGGTGCTTGACTGGTTCATTCAGGGGAAAAAGACGTTTGCGATCGAATACCGCGGCGAGGTCATCGGTTCGATCGGCATTGAAGCATACAACGAGTCGGAACTGCCGGAACTTCAAAGCCAAAAAGGCAGGGAGATCGGGTATGTGCTGTCCAAAGCCTATTGGGGACAGGGGTTGATGCCGGAAGCCGTTCGGGGTGTGATTCGCTGGTTGTTTGAAGAGGAAAAGCTTGATTTTCTTGTCTGTGGACATTTTGTGGAGAATTTGCAATCCTGGCGCGTCCAGGAAAAATGCGGATTTGTGCACTACAAAAGGACACCCTACACCACCCAATACGGGGAAACCAAGGACCATTGGATATCGCTGCTTCAGCGTTGAAATCCGGTTTGTCCATTGCATTTGATCGAAAAAAGAGGAGCGACCATGAAGATTCTCGCGCTCAACGCCAGCCCCAAGGGGAAGTATTCCACCACCGTTCATACGGCGCTGTATTTGCAGCAGCTGTATCCCGAGCATGTGTTCACCTTCCTGCCCGTGGGCCAGCGCATCAAGAGCTATGAAAAGGATTTCGCGCCCGCGCGAGCCGAGTTGGAGCAGGCGGACCTGTTGCTGTTTTGCTATCCCGTCTATACGTTCATCGCGCCGTACCAGCTGCACCGCTTCATCGAGCTGGTGAAGGCGGACGGCGTAGACCTGACTGGGAAGTTTGCCTCGCAAATCACGACCTCCAAGCATTTCTACGACGTGACTGCCCACCGCTATGTGGAGGAAAACTGCTGCGATCTGGGGATGAAGGTCGTTCGGGGGCTTTCGGCGGACATGGAGGATCTGCTCAGCGAACAGGGGCGCAAGCAGGCGCGCGACTACTTTGAGCAGCTGATCTTCTCCTGCGAACACGGCCTGTTTGTCACGCCGCCGGCGCCGGCGCCCGCGCGAACGAAGGACGTGTACCGCCGGGCGCTGGCCGATTGCGCCAAGAGCCGGGAGAAGGACGTGGTCATCGTGACCAACTGCGCCGCGACGGACGAGAACCTGCAAAACATGATTGCCGATTTTCGCGCGGCCCTGCCCTATGAAAGCCGTGTGGTCAACCTGCGGGAATATCCGTTTGCGGGCGGCTGTCTGGGGTGCTTCGGGTGCGCCGTCACGGGGAAATGCGTCTACAAGGACGGGTTTGACGACTTCCTTCGCAACACCATTCAGAGCGCGGACGCCTTTGTCTACGCCTTTACGATCTCCGATCACTACACGCAGTCGAGCTTCAAGTGTTTCGATGACCGCCAGTTCTGCAACGGCCACCGCACCGTCACCCACGGCACGCCGCTGGCCTACCTCATCAGCGGCGATTACCGCTACGAGAGCAATCTGCGAATGATCGTGGAGGCGCGCAGCGAGGTGGGCGGCAACTACCTGGCCGGTGTGGCGACGGACGAGGGGGATACGGCGGCGGACATTCAGGCGTTGGCGCAGAACCTCACCTTTGCCCTGGAAAAGCGGCTCACCCGCCCGGCGAACTTTTACGGCGTGGGCGGCATGAAGATCTTCCGGGACCTGATCTACGTGATGCAGGGGCTGATGAAGGCGGACCACAAGTTCTACAAGGCACACGGCATCTACGATTTCCCGCAGAAGCAGCGCGCTCGCCTCTGGCAGATGCGGCTGGTGGGCGGCCTGCTGGCGATTCCGGCAGTACAAAAGAAAGCCAAGGGCAAGATGACCGAAGCGATGATCGGTCCCTATCAAAAAGTGGTCGAGCAGGCTGCACAAAGCGCAGCGGCCGGAAAGGAAGCAGTATGATTTTCTATTTTTCGGGCACGGGCAATTCCCGCTGGGTTGCGGCGCAAATCGCTTCCCTCACCGGCGACAAAGCGCAGGACATCGCAGACAGGGCGCCTGACTGTGCGGGCGAGCGGCAGATCGGCTTCGTCTTTCCCGTCTATGCGTGGGGCGTGCCGGAGCCGGTACGCGCTTTTGTGAAAACGCTTGGGTCAACGAAGGCGTTCACATTCGCCATTTGCACCTGCGGCTCGGAGGCGGGGCATGCCCTCAAGAAGCTGGGGCTTGCGCTCGACAGCGGCTACAGCCTGGCGATGCCCAACAACTACATCATCGGAGCGGATGTGGACGACGAGGCGACCATTCGCCGCAAGCTTGACGCGGCGCGCGAGGCGCTACAAACGATCGCGGGCGAGATTCTGGCGCGCAAGCCGGTCTACCGGGTAGAAGAGGGCGCGCTTGCGGGGCTCAAGTCCAGCGTCGTTCATGAGGGATTCGAGCGTTTTGCGTGCAGCACAAAGCCCTTTTACGCGGAAGAGAGCTGCAACGGCTGTGGTCTGTGCGCCCGGGATTGCCCGGCGGGAACCATTACGCTGAAGAATGGAAAACCCGTCTGGGGGAAGGCCTGCTATCAGTGCCTGCGCTGCATCAACGCCTGTCCGCAACGGGCGATTCAATACGGAAAATCGACGAAAAACCGGGGCCGGTATACCCTGGAGATGTACGTGCGGCCGGGCGAGGCGCAGTGAGCGCAGGCCCATGCCGGCTTAAAAATCAAATCCGATGGAACCAAACGAATCGCATGAAAAAAGGAACCCCACTCGTTTTGAGCGGGGTTCCTGATTTTGTTTGGGAAAAGCGGCGGTCAGATCCGGGCGGCGACCAGATCGCCCATCGCGATGCAGCCCACGGTTTTGGTGCCCGGGGCGGCGATGTCGGCGGTGCGGTAACCCTCGTCGAGCACGCCGCTGACGGCGCGCTCGATGGCGGCGGCTTCGGCGTCCAGCCCGAGGCTGTGGCGCAGCAGCAGCGCGCCGGAGAGAATGGTGCCCAGCGGGTTGGCGATGTCCTTCCCGGCGATGTCCGGCGCGGAGCCGTGAATCGGCTCGTACAGGCCGCGCGTGCCGCTGCCCAGGCTCGCGGAGGGCATCATGCCCAGGCTGCCGGCGATGGCGGCGCTCTCGTCGGAGAGGATGTCGCCGAAGAGGTTGCCGGTGATCATCACGTCGAACTGCGACGGGCGCAGGATCAGCTGCATGGCTGCGTTGTCCACGTACATATAGGTGACCTCGACCTCGGGGTACTGCGCGGCGAGGCGCTGCACCGTCTCGCGCCAGAGGCGGGAGCACTCCAGCACGTTCGCCTTGTCCACCGAGCAGAGCTTGCCGCGGCGCTTTTTCGCCATTTCAAAGCCGATGCGCGCCAGGCGCTCGACCTCCATCTCGCTGTAGGCCATCTCGTCCGTGGCCGCCTTGCGGTCCTCGGCGCGCCAGCGCTTGCCGAAGTAGATGTCGCCGGTCAGCTCGCGCAGGATCATGATGTCGATGGGCTTGGCGATGATGTCCGCTCGCAGCGGGCAGGCCCCGGCCAGCTGCGGGTGAATGGTGCAGGGACGCAGGTTTGCGAACACGCCCATGCCCTTGCGCAGGGCGAGCAGGCCCTTTTCCGGGCGGCGGGCGGGTTCGACGTCATCCCACTTGGGGCCGCCGACGCTGCCCATGAGCACGGCGTCCGCTGCATTGCAGGCCGCGAGGGTCTCCTCCGTCAGCGGCACGCCGAAGGCGTCGATGGATGCGCCGCCGAGCTTGCGCTCGTCGAACGTGAAGCGGTGGCCGTAGCGCCTGGCGACGGCCTCCAGCACCTTGACCGCCTGCGCGATGATCTCCGGGCCGATGTAGTCGCCCGGCAGTGTGACCAGATGTGCCTGCATGTTACTTCGCCGCCTTTCCGGTGATCTTCTCGCGCACAAAGTTCTCGATGCCGCCGCAGCGCACGATCTCCTGAATAAACGGCGGCAGCGGCGCGGCTTTGAACGTCTCGCCGGAGGTGATGTCTTCGATGACGCCGGTGTCCATGTCAACGCGCAGCTCGTCGCCATCGCGCACGGCTGCGGAGGCCGCCGGGCACTCGATGATCGGCAGGCCGATGTCGATGGAGTTGCGGTAGAAGATGCGGGCAAAGCTGTCGGCAATCACCAGCTGGATGCCGCTGGCCTTGATGGCGATGGGCGCATGCTCGCGGGAGGAGCCGCAGCCGAAATTGCGCCCGGCGACGATGATCTTGCTCGTCTGGCTCTTGGCCTTGAAATCCTTGTCCAGATCCTCCATGCAGTGGGAGGCCAACTCGGCGGGATCGGCCGTGTTCAGGTAGCGGGCGGGAATGATGACGTCCGTATCGACGTGATCGCCGTATTTGATGACGGTGGATTGTACGTTCATAAATCAGAGCACCTCCTCAGGCGTGGCCACACGGCCCATGATGGCGGAAGCGGCCGCGACGGCCGGGCTGGCGAGGATGATTTCGCTGCCGGTATGGCCCATGCGGCCCACGAAGTTGCGGTTGGTCGTGGATACCGCGCGCTCGCCGTCGGCCAGCACGCCGCAGAAGCCGCCCAGGCACGGGCCGCAGGTGGGCATGGTGAAGATGGCGCCCGCGTCGATGAAGATGTCCACCAGGCCCTCGGCCAGGCAGGTCTTGACCACCTGCTGCGTGCCGGGGATGACGATGCAGCGCACGCGGTCGCTCACGCGGTGATCCTTGAGGATCTTGGCGGCCACGCGCATGTCGGAGATGCGGCCGTTGGTGCAGCTGCCGATGACGACCTGATCGATCGCAAGATCCGTGCATTCGCGCGCGGGCTTGGTGTTCTCCGGCAGGTGGGGCAGGGAGACGGTCATATCCAGCTGGTCGAGGTCGATGACCACGGTCTTGGCGTATTCGGCGTCGGGGTCCGGCTCAAAGGCGGTGTAAGGCCGCGTGACGCGCTCGGCGAGGTAGGCGCGGCAGACGTCGTCCACCGGGAAGATGCCGTTTTTGGCGCCCGCTTCGATGGCCATGTTCGCAATCGTGAGGCGGCCGTCCATGTCGATGTTGGCCACGCCGTCGCCGGTGAACTCCAGCGACTGATAGAGCGCGCCGTCCACGCCGATTTCGCCGATCAGGTGCAAAATGACGTCCTTGCCGCTGACCCAGGGGCGAAGCTTGCCGGTAAGCACGACCTTGACGGCCTCCGGCACCTTGAACCAGCACTCGCCGGTCGCCATGCCCACGGCCATGTCCGTGGAGCCCACGCCCGTGGAGAACGCGCCGACCGCGCCGTAGGTGCAGGTATGGCTGTCCGCGCCGATGATGACCTCGCCGGGGGCGACGATGCCCTGTTCGGGCAAAAGCGCATGCTCGATGCCGACGCGGCCGACCTCGTAGTAATGCACGATCTGCTGCTCGCGCGCGAACTCGCGCATCTGCTTGGCGAGCGTGGCGGACTTGATGTCCTTGTTGGGCACGAAGTGGTCGGGAATCAGCGCGATCTTCGCGGGATCGAACACGCGGGTGGCGCCCATCTTGACGAACTCGTTGATGGCCACCGGCGCGGTGATGTCGTTGCCAAGGACCAGATCCAGCTTGCACATGAGCAGCTCGCCCGCGC
>CALVTV010000044.1 GCA_944363005.1 uncultured Clostridia bacterium
GGGGATTTCATCCCCCACCCCCCTAGCCTGGGGACCAGTCCCCAGACCCCTTCTTCGCTTCGCGCCTATGGATCGTTTTTTTGAGCATTTACAGCCCGTTCCAAAGCACTTCCTCTTCCTGTTGCAGCCAGGCGCTTTCATTTTCCGGCGCATCCTGCATGTCCATGGTCTCCTCCCAGAGCACGACGGCTTCGCCCTCTTCGCCCGGTTCCGTGACGGTCATTTTCAGCTTGCTCATGTCCGTGGTCTGCGTGATGATCTCGCCTTCGGAGCTGAAGCCCTCCGGATGCTCGCTGACGGCACGGCGCACCTCGAGCAGCGTCGTTCCCTCCCAGCAATAGAGCGTCGTCTCGTGCAACAGTCCCGCGCTTCCGTTATTGCTCGTGGCAAGAATCAGCCCCTTTTCGGGGTACAGCACGTAGTTGGGCAATCCCGCTTCGTCAGTGGGAAGCGATGCCAATACATACCGTGCGCCATCCCATACAAAAAATTCGTAATAGGCGTTCGTTGCCCCCTGAACGGTCGGCACGACGATATCCGCAACCCCGTCAAAGTTCACATCTTCCATGAGAACCAGCGGATCTTCGACCTGCGAGACGTAGTACAACTCCTGCCCGTTTTGCGCGGTGTAACGGTGAATATATCCGTCCTGCGTGCGGCCGACGGGTTCGGCATACGCCGTTGCGGCCAGAAGCAGCGTCATCATCAGGCAACCTGCGAATTTCTTCATGCTCATGCTCCTTTTCTGCCTGTTTTCTGCATATATGACGAATACAGGAACGGGTTTCGTGCAAAAATTTGATAAAAAAAGTACATTTTCCCCTTGTACAGACATAAAATAGCCACTATAATAATACCAATATTGTATGTAATATCCCGTTTTGATGCATCAAGAGATCGAATCGGCAACAGGGGGACGGCTCCATGACGGTCAGGGAATGTTATGCGGCGATGGGCGGAGATTACGAGGAGGCGCTCGGTTTGTTGGGAAGCGAGGAACGTATCCGGCGCTATCTGCTTCGCTTCGCCGTGGACCCGACTGCCGCGCTGCTCTTCCGCGCGCTGGCGCAGGGCGAGGGCCAGACGGCCTTCGGCGCGGCGCATACGCTCAAGGGCGTCTGCCATTGCCTGGGCATGACGCGGCTGTATGATTCCAGCTATGCGCTTACGGAGGTATTGCGCGCGGGGCTTCCGCACGACGGAGCGCTGCTCAACCGGGTGCATCAGGACTATGAAACGGTGATCCGTGCCGTGCATGGGCTGGGAGGCGGACGGTGATGCGGGAGCAGAGCGGCATGTTCGCCGCGATCACGCACGACATGCGCGCGCCTGTGGGCGCGATCAGCTGCATAGCGCAACTGCTGCTCAGCCAGGCAGAGGATGCCCAGGCGGTGCGCCGGCATGCCATGCAGATTTTGAACGCCTGCGACGAGCTGGAGGAAATGATCGGCGGCGCGCTCGATCTGGCTGCGCAGGGACGCATTGCGCTGCTGGAGGCGCCCTGTGTGCCGGAGATGATCATGCATAGCGCGCAGGATACCGCCGGAGCGCTGGCCCGGGCCAAGGGACAGCAGCTGATCGTAACGCTCGAAGGCCCATGCGCGCAGCCCGTGATTGGAGACGCGGGAAGACTGCGGCGAATTTTGCTCAACCTGCTGAGCAATGCCGTCAAATATACGCCCTGCGGAGGAGAAATTGACCTGAGCGCAAGGGCGCAGGCGGACGGCGCGCGCATGAAGCTGACATTCAGCGTGCGCGACAACGGCATGGGCATGGATGCGGCGATGCTCGAGCATTTGTTTGATCCGTATGCCCGGGCAGGCGATGCGCGCCGCGCCGGGATTGAGGGAACGGGCATCGGGCTGAGCGTGGTGCATGCGCTCGTCAAGGCCATGGGCGGAACGCTCGAGGTGTCCAGCCGGCCCGCAGAGGGGAGCCTCTTCGTGTTTGCCGTTGAGCTTGCGCTGGCGCCGCAGGTGCATGACGTCTTTTGCGGCAGGCGCTTTTTGCTGGCGGAGGATAACGCGCTCGCTGCCGACGTGACGGCGGAACTGCTGCGCGAGCGCGGCGCACAGGTGACGGTTGCGCGGGATGGCGAGCAGGCCGTCGCCTGCTTTGCCGCAAGCGAGGTGGGCAGCTTTGAAGCCGTGCTCATGGACGTGATGATGCCGGGCATGGGCGGTTGCCAGGCCGCCAGGGCCATTCGCGCCATGGACAGACCGGATGCGGCAGGCGTGCCGATCATCGCGATGACGGGCGCGGCGACACCCGAAATTGAATTGCAAACGCGAGAGAGCGGCATGAATGCGCGCGCGGTAAAGCCGGTGCGGATGGACGCGTTGGCGCAGATGCTGGCCAAGCTCGGCGTAGCAAGCCCCTGACGGGGCTTTTTTTGATGGGTGTTCCGTGCTATACTGGAAGAAAAAGACAGGGGGGTGCGACGATGCACTACCGGACGCAAACGCCCTCGCCGCTGGGCGGGCTGACCCTCGCCAGCGACGGCGAGGCGCTGACCGGGCTTTGGCTTCCCGGGCAAAAATACTTCGGGGCAACGCTGAAGAACGACGCGGTGGAGCGCGCGGATTTGCCGGTGTTTGCGCAGGCAAGGGCGTGGCTGGAGGCGTATTTTGCGGGCAGGCGACCGGACCCGCGCCAATTGCCGCTTGCCCCGCAGGGGAGTGCGTTCCGAAAGCGGGTTTGGGCGGTGCTTTTGGACATCCCGTATGGCGAGACGGTCACCTACGGGCAGATTGCCCGTGAAATCGGATGCGCCAGCGCGCAGGCGGCCGGCGGAGCCGTTGGACATAATCCGATATCAATCATCGTTCCGTGTCATCGTGTGCTGGGCGCGCGGGGAGATTTGACGGGTTACGCGGGCGGGCTTCAGGCCAAGCGCTTTCTGCTGCGGCTGGAGGGCGTTTTGGCGCCGGACAGCGGCCTGTGAGCGCGAAGCGGGGAAGGGAGTCTGAGGCCAATGATCCGGGGAACTCGCATAGTCGCGCCGCTTCCGGCGCTCCTTGCGATTCCCGACGCTCCGCCGGGCTGCTTCGCCCACTGGGCGCGCCCGGCTCCGGTCCCCTCAGGCAGGTCTGGGCGGCAGCCCAGCGTAGCCCACAAAAGGAAAAGTAGTCAGGGAGCAAAGCGTCACCTGACGGGTTATTCAGGTGCCCCCCGTTGTACCGGATGAA
>CALVTV010000045.1 GCA_944363005.1 uncultured Clostridia bacterium
TCAAACTCGTCCCGGTTGGGTTTCTTGATCCGCAATGCGTATGTTCCGTCCGCCCGTTGAACGGCCTCGCCAATCGGTATCCGGCGCAGGGGCGTGTAGACCATTCGCGGCTGTCTTTTGACGTTCATGCTGCGCCCCCTAGAAGAACATCCGGCTGGGCATAACGACGCTGTGGCGTCCGTCATCCGGCATGTGCAGATCAGCCATGAGCGCGGCGGAGGTGATCGCTTTCTTCCCGAAGCGACCCCGGATCTGGTCGACACAGGCCTCCAGCTTTTGCAGCTTCATCCGGCGTGCGGCATCGTTGAAAACATCGAGCTGTACGGGGAAGGATTCGGGGATCAGGTCGATGGCTGTAACCGTTACTGCGCGTACACTCCCCCGTTGCCAGCTGTAGCGGCGGCTAAACAGCTGGCGAGCGGCATGGGCGATCTCCAGGGGGCTTTGCGAAGGGAATGGCAGCCTTGCCTGGCACATCGTGTATCCCAGGCAGTTATCGCGGATGGCAATGCTCACGCCCTTTGCCGCAAGGCCCTCCGTGCGCAGGCGGTGGCCGATGTCCTGTGACAACTCCAGCATGACGCGCCAGACCTCTTCTTCCGTATGCAGGTCGCTGTTGCAGGTGATGCCATGTCCGACGGATTTGATGGGGGCCGCATAATCATGTGGCTGCACCCGGGCTTCGTCAAGGCCATTGGCATAGAGCCACAGATGGATGCCTTCCTTGCCAAACCATGCCCGCAGGACCTCCGGGTCGGTGTTTGCCAGTGCGCCGATGGTATAAATGCCCATACTGTTCAGCCTTCTGGTCCGCTGACGGCCCACGAACAGAAGCTCAGAGGCAGGCAGCGGCCAGACTCGCTCCTTCCAGCCGTCCATGAGTACGGTCACCGCGTCGGGCTTTTTCATGTCGCTGCCCAGCTTGGCAATGACTTTGCTGAAGGAAACGCCGATGGACACTGTCAGCCCCAGCTCTTCCTTCACCGTCTGCCGTATTTCCTCTGCAATACTTGGACTGTTGGGATGGAGCGGCTTGCTGCCGGTGACGTCGAGCCAGCACTCGTCCATGCCGTAGGGCTCTACAAGGTCGGTGTACCGGAGGTAGATGTTGCGCAAAAGACGCGAAAACTTACAGTACTGGTCGTACTGCGGCGGTACAATGATCAGCCCGGGCAGGCTTGCCGGGCTTCCCAATTGGCCATACCGGTCTTGACCCCGGACTGTTTGGCAAGCTCGCTTTTGGCGAGCACGATCCCATGCCGTTCCTCGGTGTTTCCGCAGACCGCGACGGCCTTCCCACGCAGGCTCGGATCCAGAAGCATTTCTACTGAGGCATAATAGCTGTTGGCGTCGCTGTGCAGGATGATCCTTTTCATTTCTTACCCTCCTCAGTGTAGTTTGGGCGAACTTTTTTTGTAAACCTCTTGACAAGTGATGTTCACATGGTGTAGAATTAATGCGAACTTGAAATTCCGATGCGCCCATTATAGCGAACTTAACATTCCTTGTCAATAGTAAAATGGGAATTTCAAATTCCAAATTTCGGAGGGCTGCCATATGACATTTGGAGAGAAGCTGAAAAACCTGCGCGAAGCAAAAGGGTTATCGCAGGAAGAACTGGCAAAGGCGCTGGGGGTAAGCCGGCGCACCGTATCCAATTATGAGTCAGGGCATCGTTATCCGCGATATCGCTCGATCTACGAGAAGCTGGCCGCATTGCTGGATACGGACATCAATTATCTCCGCACAGAGAACGAAGAATTTATGGAAGAAGTCGGTCAGCAGTATGGGGGCAGGGCGCAGGAGCAGGCGCGGAACATACTGAATCTGGCGGGCAATCTGTTCGCGGGCGGCGAGCTGTCGCCTGATGACGAGATCGCCTTTTTGCAGGAGATGCAGCGCCTCTATTTGGATTCCAAGAAGCGGGCAAAGAAGTTTACGCCCAAGAAGTATCTCAATGAGTCCAAGCCAGACGCGGAGTGATCCGGCTTTGCGGGAAAAGAGGAAGCATCATGAAAGAGCGGATATTTCTCGAAGCCCAGCGCCTGAGCCGGAAGTGGGACACGCGAGATCCGTTTGAACTGCTGGATATGCTGAACGTGGTCGTCGAACGCACGAGGGCATTCCCGCGCGATGGGCTCAAGGGTTTCTGCACCGTCATCAATCGGACGCGCTATGTCGTTGTCAACGACCGGCTGCCAGTGGAACAGCAGCGCGTAGTAGCTGGGCATGAGGCAGGACATATCGTCCTCCACGGGGCTGATCTGCGGATCGGCGCGGCTTTTAGGGACAACGATGTGTATACGGCTACGGGGAAAAAGGAGCGCGAAGCCAACTTTTTCTCAGCGGATTTCCTGATCCCTGATGAGGACGTGATCGAAAACATGAGGGCGTGCGACGCGAATTTCTTCAATGTTGCGCGCGCGCTGTGCATCCCCGCGCCGTTTTTTGCATTTAAGCTGTACAGCATGGTGGAACGGGGATATGCAGTGCGGATGCCCGTGGATCTTAACGCGACGTTTTTGGCAAAGGAGTGAAATCAATGGCTGCGGGAGCAAAGCCCATCAAAGTGTACGTGAAGGTAAAGGTAGTCTTTGGAGAGGATGGAAAGATGCGCCCGCGCGCCCTCGAATGGGAGGACGGGTGCATCTATAAGATCGAAAAGATCAAGGATGTGAAACAGGCGGCCGCTATGCGTTGCGGCGGACAGGGGGACCGATACACGATCGTGGTCAATGGGCAGGAGACTTATCTGTACTTTGAGCGGAACGCCTCCTTGACTGGGGACAATATCGGGAAGTGGTTCGTCGAGCGGCGCATTGCGTGAGAGGGGGACAGCCATGCCGTATACATACGCACAACGCAGATCCATGCGGAGGATACTCGATGTCTTTGCAGCTTATTTGCGGTCGAGCATTTCAATGGAAATCGTCTGGACGAACAATTTCGGGTA
>CALVTV010000046.1 GCA_944363005.1 uncultured Clostridia bacterium
GTACCGGGTGCGATTTGCTACGGCGGCACCTATTATGTGCTGAAAAACCGGCTCAATCTGGAATAAGGCCAAACGAAAACGGGGGGACGCGCGTCCGCGCGTCCCTTTTTACACCCATTTGGGGCGGAAAGACAGAAAATCTTAAGGTTTTTGCGCCGCAGGACGAAAGAAATGCGCGGTAGGATAGGAAATGGATAGAGAGAAGAAAGAAGGAGGAGAGGAACATGACAGCGGCAATGAGGATGGCTATCAGAAGGGATAAAGTGCGTGCGGCAGGGGGCTGCACGGTTTGCGAGTATGCCGGGCTGTTTCTGGCATTTTCCACGGCGGGCTGGCTGTGGGAGGTCGCGCTGCACCTGCTGCTGGACGGCGAACTGGTCAACCGCGGCACGCTGCTCGGCCCATGGCTGCCGATCTACGGCGTGGGCGGGCTGGCGGCCGTGCTGCTGCTCGGGCGGTTCGCAGCGCGGCCGCCCGTGGTGTGCGGGCTGGGCGCGCTGCTGTCGACCGCGATCGAATACGCGGCGGGCAAGTACCTGCTCGCGGTTTACGGTCTGCGCTGGTGGGATTACAGCGATTTTCCGCTCAACATCGACGGGCTGGTCAGCCCGCTGACCTCGCTGCTGTTCGGGCTGGCTTGCTGCGGCGCCGTCTATGTGGCCGCGCCCGCGCTGCGGCGGGCGTTTGGCCGCGTGCCGCGTGCGCGGCTGCGGCTGGCCTGCGCCGCGCTGGCGCTGCTGTTCGCGTTCGACTTCGCCGTGTGCACGCTGCGGCCGAACAGCGGGCAGGGCGTGACGGTCACGCAGGCCGCGGATGACGGCCTGCGCGTCATCGAACCGGCGCAGATCGGCCTGCTGCTGCAGAATTTGCCCAAATGACCTTGCCGCCGCGCCGCCTGCTGTATGAAGCGCGCATGAAGTATCAGAACAGCGGCGTCCCTTGCGCCTGAAAAAAACCAAGGGCAGAGTGTGAAAACGCTCTGCCCTTACCTGTGCTTTAAACTGTTGCTGGGTAGAATAAAGGGGGGTACGCCCCCTATCCGTTTCAAACGGAAAGAAAGACCGGACTGGTTGTGCGTTCCGGGCGAATATATAACAGGATCGACGGAGAGAGAAAGGAAATCCATCAAAGGGGATTTTCTATTTTAGGGGGTTGTGTTATACTGTTAAAAGAATTGAGGGGATATCGTGAATCCAATTATCAAATGGCCCGGCGGCAAATCAAATGAAATTGCGAAAATCGAACATCTTATTCCTGGTTACAAGCGCTATGTGGAACCGTTTTTCGGCGGCGGTGCATTGTTTTTCCATCTTGCACCCAAGTCTGCAGTGATCAACGATATCTCCGAAGCCTTAATGCAATATTACAATCTGATCAAGGAGCAGGATCAGCAGCTCTATGACCTTTTGGTGTGTTACAGCAACAGCTTTCAGAATGTCGTGTCCGTGTGCAGCAATGAAGTTGATGTATTGCTGGATATCTTTTTCAGATTAAAAGACGGCGTCCTGCAAAGGCAAGAATTGCGGACGACATTGGAAGCGCTCATCACAAGCCTGTCGGATCGGATCCATTCCGGCTTCAGCGAAAACCTGCTTTTGAGCGAAGAAGAGTTTGACGCATTCCTTCGCCAAATGGTCGAAGATAAGTTTGTCAGAACGGTGAAGAATTACAATAAGGAGCCGTTTACAACAGAAGACCTGAGCGAAAACCTGATCACCGGATTTACAAGCGGCTACTATATGTATTTCCGGAAAGTATTCAATGATATCAGCCTCGGCAGAATCACCGGTCAGTCCATGCAATATCAGGCGGCAAACTTCTATTTCATCAGGGAATACTGCTATGGCTCCATGTTCCGCTACAATGCGAACGGGGAATTCAATATCCCCTATGGCGGCATGTCCTACAACCGAAAGGATATGAGAGCAAAGATCGATACCATGTTCAACAGGGAGATCGATCAGCTGTTTGCGAACACAGATATTCACTGTTCTGATTTTGAGGACTTTTTCGAAAATATCCATCTGACAGGCGATGACTTTATGTTTTTGGACCCGCCTTACGACACCGACTTTTCAGACTATGAGGGCAGGGCCTTTACAAGGCTTGACCAGGAGCGTCTGGCGCACGCCTTAAAGAGGACGCTTGCCAAGTTCATCCTTGTGATCAAGAACACCGACTTTATCCACGGCTTGTACGAAAAGGATTTTCATATTTGCAGTTTTGAGAAACAATACACCTATAATGTAAGAAGCCGCAATGACAGAGATGCCAAACACCTGATTATAACAAATCTCCCGGCCTGAGGCCGGGAGATTTGCTTTTTTATCGCGCTTTGAACACGCAATTTTCATAAGGGAATTGTCGCTTTGCCATACAGGAAAGGAAATTGGTGAGGCCATTGCGGGTTAATCCCTTCAACTCACCCGGAATGAAATGATAGAGCAGTGTCCTTGTGGTTTTGGTCGTTTCTTTTCGCGCTATGCAGTCTCTTTGCGGCAGCGTCGAAGTAAATTTTTTCGATTTCGATGCCTATATATTTACGGCCGTTTTTTACTGCAGCCACGCCCGCTGAGCCGACGCCCATAAAGGGATCGAAGACAACGTCCCCTTCGTCGGAAGCGATATGGATGATATGCTCCAGCAGCGCGACGGGCTTTTGCGCCGGATGCTTTGGGTTGGAAAGACGCTCGGGACGCATACAGATCGGGCTTTGGAAGAAATTGTGCATCTGATTTTGCGTTGTAAAATTCCACTTGTGCCCTTTATTCCACATGCAGGCGATCATTTCGCAGCTGTTCAGAAATCCGTTCTTATAGATCTTCGGCGCGGGGTTGGTCTTGTGCCATACGAAAAACTGGAATGTGTCAAACTCGCTGTCGAAAGCCGCATGCCATTTTCCGATGAGATTGTAGCTTGTGAACACGAAAATATTGCCGTCTGGCTTTAGGATTCGCTTGAAATCATCCAACATGGCAAACGGGTCGATTTCCTTGAGATCCCATTTGCCCAAATCGTTGTTGAGGGCGCTCCTGCCGGGCAAGGCAATGTTCCCGGTGGAATACCGTGCGATGTTATACGGCGGGTCTGTTAAAATAAGATCGATGCTGCGATCTGGGATCTGGCTCAAATAGTCGAAGCAATCGCCGTGAATAAGGGTGTGTTCTTTTGATTTGATTTTTTTAACCTGATACATATCAACCATTGACGCACTTGTCGATCATTGCAACAATGCGGTCGTTTAATCCGATTTCTTCCAAAGCTTCCTTGTAAATCTCCTCAAACGCTTCAAAAGAAATGCCGTGAGGGAGGATTTTGTTCCAAAGATTTTTGCCGATCAGGAACATTTCGGGATAGGCCAGATGCTTTTTGACAGCGCCCTTCCAGGTGTTGCCCTCGCCATCCTTGTTGTAAAGCGTAGCAAAATAGGCTTTGCAATTATCGATGCCCATATCCACATAAATGGTCAGCAGTTTCTCGACGTTGGAGGGCGCATTGGAGCTATCGAGATCGCCGCCGGCCTTGAGTTCCATCACGTTCCACTCTGCGCCGTCAAAGAAAGCCAAGTCCACCGGCTTGGAATGAATTTCGGCGGTGCGGTATTTTTCGGAAAGCGGAAGAAGGTGCTCTTTGATGCTGCTTTGAGTAACGCCGCTCTCGATGCGCTTTTTACCGGCGCCCTTCGCCTCGTTATTGGCGCGAAAGGCGGAGATTTCTCCACGTAAGTTACCGTTGTGGGTATCCACATCTGTCACAACGATTTGCCCGGAGATTTTTGTCTCATCAAAATGATGTTTCAGATTGCGCGGGTTAACGATGGCAGGCACATTTTCTGCACCGAATTTCAGCCTCGCAATGCGCTTGGCGCAGGCTTCGATTGCAAAGCCGCTCTTGGACTCAAAGCTGCTGACGAAAACCATGCTTGCCGTGATGCTTTCGTCCATCTGGCTGAGCAGAAAATTGTTGACCTTTCGCTTGTAGTTGGCGGCAAAATCCTTTTCGATCAGATCGGTAAGTTTGGAAAACTCCTCGAAAACGATCTGCTTGATAGCGTCTCTCATTTTATGTACCTCTTATGTGCTCCAAGGCTGAATACCTTTATTATTTTAATCTATTTCGCCAATTCCCGCAAGAGCGCGCAATCGCAAGAACCATAGAATTTGCCCAAATGACCTTGCGCGCCCCTGCCCCGTCTGCTATGATGAAAGGAGAGAAGGGGGGAGCGCGCATGAAGTGTCAGAATTGCGGCGTCAACTATTTGGACGAGGATCGCGAGTGCCCGATCTGCGGCGCACGCGCCGGCGCCCGCGGGCGCGTCGGCGAGCTGGAAAAGAAGGCCGCCGCATGGCGCGAGCGGCAGCTGGAGGACGACCCGGATTACCGCAGGGCCAAGCCGTCCGCGCAGCGGGCGCGGCCGACTGTGCGCAAGGCGCGGCCGAGCGCCAAGCCCATGCGGGATCGGAAGACGACGGTCAGCCGGGGCAAGCTGACGTTGATCGCGGTGGTGGTCGTCGTGCTGCTCAACCTGCTGCCCGGCATCCTTTCCGTGGTGGGCGACATCGCCGACCACTACGCCGGTGTGGTCGATTCCTTTGTGTCCGACGCGGGCTGGGATACATACGACGCGGAGCCGGATTGGGACGACTACGATGACGATACCGTCTATTACACCCCGGGCGCGACCTATGCTTACGACCCGGACGACTATACCTACATCTATGTCCGCCTGCACGACCTGATCGGCGATTATGCGTCGGGCACGCTCGACGATGGGTCGACCCTCAAGCTGTGGATCGACGAATACGACGACTATACGCTCGCGATCGAGGACGAAACGGGCACCTACGACGAAAACGGCTATACCTGGTGCGTATACAACTACCCCGAGGAGGAGCTGTATGACGACGCTTACCCGCCCGAGCAGTACGACTCGCTGACGCTCTGCCTGACGATGGACGAACACCATTACGACGGTGCGCAGTATGAGCGGTATGACGACCGCATCGAGCAAGGCAGCGACCTGTGGCTGGTCGTCTATGTCGACCGCACGACCGGGCAGCTGACCCTGCGGGACGCCGATGTGATCGGCATTTTCGGGGACGGCGCGATGGTGACGCTCGACGGGGTGCAGCAGGGATAAAGCAAAAAAAGGAAGCCTTTCGGCTTCCTTTTTTTATGGCTTTTGGCGGTTGTCGCGCAGATAGCGCAGCGTTTCTGCGATGTTTTCCTGATGCAGTTCGGCCGCGCGGAAGCCGAGCAGGTGGAAGTTGAGGTTGAACAGCGAACCGAGGCCGACCGCGCAGATCACCGTGCCGATGCCGACCTGTCCGCCGAGCAAAAAGCCGATGACGATGACGACGACCTCGACGCTCGCGCGGCACAGGCCGACCGAGCGGCCGGTCTGGCGCGCGAGCGCGACCA
>CALVTV010000047.1 GCA_944363005.1 uncultured Clostridia bacterium
GGGAAGCAAAGCTGCACACGGTGCATGGGGCAGAAACTTCAATTCGGGAAGCGATGCTGGAGGGCTAGCGAGGGCGCAGAGCCATAAGCAAACGAAAAAAGCCGCCCGAAAGGCGGCTCAGCGTTATTCGCGGAGGAGGCGCATGCTGCGCACGGCGGCCTCATCCGGGGTGATGTAGAGCGTGCGTTGATGCGTATAGATGACAAAGCCGGCCGGGGAACCGCCCGGCTTTTTGATATACCGCCGAAGCGTGGCGTCGATGGACACCTGAGAAGACCGCATGCGCGGGGAATAATAGGCGGCGAGCATCGCGGCCTCTCGAACGGTGGTTTCGGGAACATCGGTCGCATGCACGAGCACATGGGAACCCGGCATCTTTTGCGCGTGCTGCCAGAGCTCATCCCCTTTGGCCCCCAGGGTCAGACGCTCGTTTTGCAGCGCATTCTTTCCAACCTCGATTTCAATGCCGTCGCTGGAGAGGAATTTCATCGGCTGAGAGGGCGCTTCCTTGCGCGGCTTTACGCGGGTTGAAGGTGCTTTCACATGGCCGGAGGCAACCAGCATGGCGCGCAGTTCATTGAGCCCTTGCACGTCCGTGCATTTGCGCAAATCGTCCGCCATCTGCTCGAGGTAGGCCAGCTCCTGTTCGGCATGCTGCTTCTGCTCGGCGGCCAGGGTGCGGGCATTTCGCGCCTTTTGATAGAGCTTGAAGTAACGCTGTGCATTCTGCGCCGGAGAGAGTGCGGGGTCCATCGGCACGCGAATGGGCGCGCAATCCTCGCTGTAAAAATCGTCTACTTCGGCAAACGTTGCGCCTTTTTTGAGGCGATAGAGGTTGGCCTGGATCAGTTCTCCGTTCTTGCGGTATTCCTCCATGCGGGCGGCATTGCTCAGAGCGTCGTTCTGAATGGCAATCTTTCTCTCACAGCGCTCAATGTGGTTTTTGAGCGTATGGGCCAGACTGCTGGAACGCTGATTCATGCGTTCTCGCCGGTCGCGCTCATAGGAGTAGGCGTCCAGTGCGGCGCTCGGCCCCTCGGCAAACGCTTGAGCGGGCATGCCGGTCAGACGAAGCTGGGCAAAGGGATAGACGTCCGTCGGCGTGCCATCCTCTGCAAGCATGACGACGCTTGGCCCCATCGACGGCATTTCGCGCAGATACCGGCACAGCGCTTCGGAAACCTCCGGAACAGAGAGCTCATTCAGAAGAGCTTCACTGTCCCCGGCCACGCGAAGCGCGGCTTCACGCGCGGCCTGCGGGGAGAAACCGGCGATGATGGAGGCCAGGGCTTTATGCAGCTTGCCGCCGGCTTCGGCAAGGCGCTTCGCCAGCTCGTCCGCGGTGAGCGTATCCGGATTGAGCTTGCCCTGTGTAGGCGGGTAGGTATAGGGGAGGCCGGGAAGCACCAGGCGCACGCGGGAGATGTCCTCGTCCACATGGCGGCTGGCGTCGATGATGCGGCCGTCGGCGTTGCGCAAAATGATGTTGGAATGGCGGCCCATGATCTCTACGACGAGCGTACGGGTGACGGGATCGCCCATTTCCGAGAGAGCGGAAACATCAATTTCCAGAATGCGGTCTCCGGCAATTCGCCGGACGGCGGCAATTCGTCCGCCACTGAGATGCTTGCGCAGAAGCATGCACAGCATGGGGGGCTCCATCGGCCCGGTTTTGGCATGCGCAGTCAGGTGAACGCGCGCACTGTTGGGCGATGCGGACAGCAGGAGGCGATAGTTTTCCCCCTGGGCGCGAATGAGCAGGTGAATCTCGTCGCGTTCGGGCTGGATGACGCGGTCGATGCGGCCATCCTTGAGTTTTGTGTCGAGTTCGCGGGCAACAAAGCCGAGCATCACACCGTCGATGGGCATGGTATATCCTCCCTGAGGCCCGCGGTATGGCGGGTCGATTGACTGCATAGGATTGGAGCGCAGAATGCTGCGCAGCACGTCCATTATAGCAGACTTTGCGCAAAGAAGCAAACCGAAGCATGCATGGACGAGACGGCACATAGACTGGGGCGGAACGAACCGGCAAGGAGTGATGAATCGTGAAGTGGCCGAAAATCAAACTTCGGCGGATGGACGTGGAGCGCGTACTCATCGCATGCTCGGCTGCACTGGTGCTGCTGTTGTCCGTAAGCAGCCGGAATGTCGAGCTGGAGCCGTACGAAGAGCCGCTGGAGGACATCCCTGTCAGCGAGGTGGCGGTCTCGGCTCCCCAGGAGGAGGAGCTTCAGCAGACCGTCGTGTACTATGAGGACGGGGACGGGTATCTGGTGCCGGTTCAGCGGGACGTGCAACGGCAAGACGGAATTGCCAAAGCGACGCTGAACCTGATGGTGCAGAGCGCCCGCAACGACATGGATGCGGCGAGGCTGGGGTTGATCCCCGTGGTGCCGGAGAACACGACGTTTGACCTGGACATCGCGGATGGCCATGCCCGTGTGGACATGAGCAAAGAGGTGCTCAACGCCGTGGATAAACAGCAGGAGGAGAATCTGCGCACGGCGATCGTTTGGGCGCTGACCGAGTTTGACTCGGTCAAGGACGTGACGTTCCTGGTGGATGGCCAACAGCGGGATACGCTGACGCACGGCACGAACATCTCCGGTTCGTATACGCGCGTGGGGCTCAATCAGGAAGAGCCGGTGCAGGATGTCTTTGGCGGCGCCAGCGAGGTGCAGATCTATTTCCCGGCGCAGGATGAGCGGTTGCTCGTGCCGGTTTCGCGAACGGTGTATTCCAACGACGACGTGGCGACAGCCGTCTTTGAGTTCCTTCGCGGGCCGAAGGCGGACAGTGGACTTCAAACGCCGTTGCCCGAAAACACACAGCTCTTGGGCGTAAGCGTTGAAAACGGCGTGGTGACGATCAATTTCTCGAAGGAATTCGCGCAAATTGCTCAGCAGAGCGACGGCGGCATCCAGGCGATGCGGGCGTTGATGCTCACCTGCACGCGCTATCCTGAGATCAAGAAAGTCAAGATTCTCGTGGACGGGGAGCCGTATCAGATGCCGACGCAGGACACGCCGACCTTTGCAAACGTGGCCAGCGAGATCGAGAATTACTTTACCGAAGTGATGACCATCGAATGACCAATCCCTTGGAAGAGGCCCCAAAGAGGCCTCTTTCTTTTATTTGTTTGCTGTGCTATACTGTCTATAAACCGGCATGATGCCAGAAGCATCACCGGAAAAGGCCTGCAAATTCCGTTGCTTTCTGTCTGGAAACGTTGCCAGCAGGGAGATATACCTAATATATAAAGGAGAGGTCAGCCATGCAGCAGAAACAGCGCCTGATTGTGGCGAGCAATAACGGTAATAAATTGAAGGAATTCACTGCCATTCTGGGCGGGCGTTTTCAGATTGTATCCATGCACGATGCCGGTGTGGATGCGGATATCGAGGAGACGGGCGCGACGTTTGAGGAAAATGCGCTGATCAAGGCGCACTATGTGGCGCAGGCGACGGGGTGCGCGGCGATTGCGGACGACAGCGGGCTGGCGGTCGATGCGCTGAATGGCGCACCCGGCGTGTACAGCGCGCGCTATTGCGGCCGTCACGGCGATGACGAGGCCAACAACGACCTGCTGCTTCAAAACCTGAAGGATGTGCCGGCGCCGCGCAAAGCGCGCTACGTCGCCGCGATTGCGCTGGTTCGCCCGGGCAAACCGGACATCGTGCGCCGGGGCGAGTGCGGAGGGGAGATTCTCTTTGAGCGCCGGGGAAACGGGGGATTCGGGTATGATCCGCTGTTTCTGTGCGAGACGGGGGAGACGTTCGCGCAGATTACGCCGGAAGTCAAAAATGCCATCAGCCACAGGCGCAGGGGAATTGAAGCGGTTTTGCGCGCGCTGGAGGAAGAGGCATGACAAGGGTCGGTGTTTTTTCTGACAGTCATGGCGACCACCGCTCGCTGCTTGCCCTGCTTGAAGCGATGGGCTACATTGACGCGGCTTGCTTTCTGGGTGATGTCGCGTCGGACGCGGAATTCCTGCGGCTACAGCTGGAGGCGATGCCCAACCGGCCGCCACTTTACGCGGTGCGCGGCAACAACGATCTGTTGAGCCTGCTGCCGGACGATCTGATTTGCGAAGCCGGTGGAAAACGCCTGTACCTGACGCATGGGCATCGGTGCGCCAATCTGATGGCGCTGGCCTTGCGGGCCAAGGAAAACGGGGCGGATGTCGCGCTCTTTGGTCATACGCATGTAGCGCTGCACGAATATGCGTACGGCATGCTGTTGGTCAATCCGGGTTCTGCGGCGGACTGCAATCACGCGCGCGGTGGTCCGGCCAGGGCATGTGTATTGGAAATCAAAGGAGATCAGGTGCGCGTGGTGGAGGTCGTATAAGCAAGAAAGAATTTGCGAAAAATTGGCCGAAACCGCTTGACAGATTCAGGATAATCCTGTATAATCTATTTTCGTCAGCGGGAACGCCGCAGCGCAAGAGAAGAAGAACCGTGCGCCTTTAGCTCAGCCGGATAGAGCAACGGCCTTCTAAGCCGTGGGCCAGGGGTTCGAATCCCTTAAGGCGCGCCATGTGGTGGGTATAGCTCAGTTGGTTAGAGTGCCAGGTTGTGGCCCTGGAGGTCGTGGGTTCGAGCCCCACTACTCACCCCACTTTTTGCTGCCTGATGCAGGGACGTTGGGGTGTCG
>CALVTV010000048.1 GCA_944363005.1 uncultured Clostridia bacterium
GCAGAGACCCAAAGATCACGATCTGTAAACCATCTTTAAGAAACACGGAGGTACATTTGGGTAGAAGAAAAAAGCTGATCAACAACACCGATATTCCTCAGCACCAGATTGAAGCAATCGCCCGCTGTATCATGCCGGACATTCTCGCTTTCTACGAGAGCGAGGAGGGCCAGCGGGAATTTGCCGAATGGAAGAAGCAGAGAGAAATGGAGAAGCAAGAGTCCAAAACAGAATAAAAGCATAGCAAAGGCAGGGTGTCACCATTTTGGATGACACCCCGCCTTTTTTGCATTTATGTGGCTTTCTTCTTTTTCCGTGGCCCCCTTGGCTTGGAGGTGGGCTTTCGCTTCACCCCGTTGCGGAAGTAGGCGGTTTCGTAACGGTCAAAGAAAACAAATAATCCGAACCCATCACCGATTGGAAATAGGTTCGGATTATATTGGTTTGGTGCGGATGAAGGGACTTGAACCCATATGAAATTGCTTTCACTGGAACCTGAATCTAGCGCGTCTGCCAATTCCGCCATTCCCGCTGAAAAGAACAGAACGTATTCTATCACTTTTCGCGAAAAATGTCAACGGAAATCTGCGCAGCCGCGGAAAAAATCCGCAGCTTACCGGGTGCTCGGCTCCTCCAGCGCCTGCGCGCCGAGCAAAAGCGCGCCAACCACGCAGGAATTGACGCCCAGCGCCGGCGCGACGATGTAGCTGTCGATGCCCTCAGGCGTCAGGCGGCTGGACGCCACGTAACCGCCCAGCAGTTCGAGCGTCTTTTTGCGGATGCGCGGGAACAGATGCGTCTGCTTCATCACACCGCCACCCAGCACGATGATCTCGGGAGAAAACGTGACGATCGAATTGACGCACATCTGCGCCAGATAACTGGCCTCCAGCTCCCAGGCGGGATGATCCGGCGTCATCAGCTTGGAGGACAGTCCCCACCGCTTTTCAATCGCGGGCCCGCTCGCCAGGCCCTCCAGGCAATGGCGGTGGAAGGGGCATGTGCCGTCGGGCATGGTGTCCGAAGGTTCAACGCTCATAATCATGTGGCCCAGTTCCGGATGCACCAGGCCGTGCACGAGCCGGTTCTCCACAACAAGCCCGCCACCGATGCCCGTGCCCACGGCCACATAGAGCAAGCTCGAATATCCCTTGCCTGCGCCCATCTTCGACTCCGCCAGGGCCGCGCAGTTCACGGCGGTGTCAATCGCGGTCGGCAGGCCAAGCCGGCTGGAGAGCACACGCAACAGGGGATAGCCCACCCACGCCGCCTTGGGCGTATCGGTGATGCTGCCGTATGTAGGCGAGGAGGGGGCGAGATCGAGCGGGCCAAAGGAACCAATGCCCAGCGCCTTTACGTCAAACTTGCCGATGAAATCGACGACCTGATCGATTGTGACCTCCGGAGTCGTCGTCATAAAACTGGCACGCTGAAGTACGTCTCCCTGCGGCGTGCCAATGGAGCAGACCATATTGGTTCCCCCTGCTTCAAGCGCTCCAATCAGCATGTATCTCCACCTCCATGAATACGGATTCCCTTCTTTTGACATCATACCGCGTGAACATCCCGTTGTCAAGCACGCAAAGGAGGCCGCTATGCGCTTTGTTCCCGACCGGCACACGCTGCTCACCGGCGACGTGCGGGCGCTGACCCTGCGCCTGTGCGCCCCCAGCTTTTTCGCCATGCTGGCGACAGGCGGCTGCACCCTGCTGGATGCGCTGTACGTCTCCCGGGCCGACGCGTCCGTCTCCGCCGCGGTGAGCATCGGCTTTCCGCTGCTGACGATCATTCAAACCGTGGGCTTCACGCTGGGCATGGGCGCGGGCAGCCATGTCAGCCGCAGTCTCGGTCAAAACGAGCAGGAGAGCGCCCAGCAGGTAGCCGTTACTGCGCTGCTTTTTGCCGTGGTGCTGGGGTTTGCGCTGCTGGCGCCGGGGCTTTTCCTGGCCGCGCCGCTGGCCCGCCTGCTGGGCGCGCAGGAGACGGCCACCAGCGCCGTCTACGTGCGCTATGTGCTGCTGAGCGCGCCGCTTCAATGCGCCGGGCTCACGCTCAGCAGCCTGCTGCGCGGTCAGGGCAAAACGCCTTCCAACCTGCTGGCCTACGGCCTTTCCAGCGCGCTGGGCGCCGTGCTGGGCTATGTGCTGATCGTCCGGCAGGGGCTGGGCATCCACGGCGCGGGCATCAGCCTCCTTGCCCGGGAAGCCCTGGCCACCGGGGTGCTGGCCGTCTGCGCCGTGCGCGACCGCAAAACGCTGTCCCTCTCCCCCCGGTCCATCACCCTGCGCCCCTGGGTGTTGACCGCCATCATGCGCTCGGGCCTGCCGACGCTGCTTCGCCAGGGCACGATGAGCCTGTCCGGCATTCTGCTCTCGCACGTCAGCCGGAGTTTCGGCGTGCTCCCCGGCATGGGCATCGCCGTGCGGGCAAGCGCGCTCATCTCCTCCGCCGTCATCGGCTTCGGCCAGGGCTTTCAACCCGTCTGCGGATTCAATACCGGCGCAGGGCGCATGGACCGCGTGCTCAGCGCCTACCGCTTCTGCCTGCGCATCACGGTGCTCGCGCTGCTCGCCGCCGGAGCCGCCGTCTTTTTTGCGGCTGAACCCTTGCTCGGCGCGTTCGGCGCACGGCCGGAGGTCGCCGCTTTTGCCGTGCGCGCCTTGCGCGCTCAGAGCGTCGTATTCTTCGCACAGGGCGCCGTCATCATGATGAACACGCTCACGCAGTCCATCGGGCTGACCGTCCGGGCCACACTTGTCGCCGTCAGCCGTCAGGGATTGTTTCTCGTTCCGATGCTCCTGCTGCTCCCGCGCTTGTGGGGCGAATGGGGGCTGATTCTCAGCCAAAGCGCGGCGGACCTGCTGGCGCTTGGCTTTTCCTGGCTGCTGACGCGCCCGGTGACGCGCATTGCGCGTTGACAGACGCCGGGCCAGGCCTTACAATGGAAGCCAAACGTCAAGGAGGAGGGCCTGCCATGAAAAATCCAACCGCTACCCAACTGGAGGCGCTGCGCAGCCGCGCGGCGCGCCTTGCCCTTCCCCCGCTGGAGCGCGGCGCGGACGGCCGCTTGACCGCCAAAAGCCTTTCGCTTCTTGAAGCGCAGGCCCGGCGCATCGCGCGGCGCGAGCGCATCGTCGGCCTGTCGCTCGTGCTCGTCTCCCCCGGCGGCGCGCAGGATACCCTTTGCCTGGGCCATGCCCGCCTGCGTCCCCGCCTGCCCGTCACCGAACGCACCTGCTTTCGCGTGGCTTCCGTATCCAAGTTGGTGATGACCTTCGGCGCGCTCTCCCTGTGCGAAGCGGGGCTGCTCGACCTGGATGCCGACATCGGCGCGTATTTGGGATATCCCGTCCGCCACCCGCACGCGCCCGGCACCCCCGTCACCCTGCGCATGCTGCTGACGCACACGTCCGGCCTGTGTGACGAGGGTTCGTATGGCGCGCGCGGCATGCAGGAGGGCTGCGCGCTGCGCGAACTGCTCGACGATCCGCAAAACTGGCTTCCCCACGCGCCGGGCGCCGCCTTCCATTACAGCAACCTCGGCGCGGGCGTGGCGGGCTGCGTGATGGAACGCGCGGCGGGCCTGCCGCTTGACGACATCATGCAGCAGCGCGTCTTTGCTCCGCTTGGCGTGCGCGCGCATTACGATCCGCGCCGCATTCTGCCCGCCGGGGACCTGGCCGACGGCTACAGCGTGCGCGGCCTGCTCCCGCCCGTCAGGCGTTACGACGCCGCGGCGCTCGCCGCCCGCCCGACACAGCCCTTTGATCCCGAGCGCGATTTTCTCTGCGCCGCAGGCCGCCTCATCACCGACAGCGCGGGCATGGCGGCGCTCATCCGGCTGCTGGCCTCCGGGGACGGGCTGGGCGTATTGCGCGGGGAATCCCTGCGCCTGATGCGCACGCCGCAGGACGGACTGGGCGGCATCACCGCCTGTGGCCGTGGGCTGAACACCGCCTTCCTGCCGGGCGTCTTCCCCGGATTTGACGCCGTCGGCCATCAGGGCGTGGCCTACGGCATGTGCGCCGAGCTGTTTGCGGACCCGCAGCGCGGCGCGGGCGTGGGCGTAATGACCAGCGGCACGAGGCTTGTTCGCACCCCGCCGCTCATGCGCGCAGGGTTTGACCTGCTGGCTTTGGGGTTTGCCGCACTCGCCCACTGACCCGCGGCGCACTGTTCACATTTGTGTCATAATTTCTTTATTTTTTCTTCCAGAATTCATCATTTTTTCTCCATAGCAAGTCAGTATACTATGACCATCACCAAGAGGTGATACCCAACAAGTCATTTTACCCCCGAAAGGAGATCGATCGTATGTTCAAGCATTCCCGTAAAATCATCGCTTTGACGGCCGCGCTGGCGCTCACCTCCACCATGGGCCTGGCGGCCCTGGCCCAGGCCGAAACGGGCAAATCCTTTTCCATCGTGGAGGCGGCCTCCAATCAGGATTCGCTGACCATCCCCGAGATTGCGGACAAGTGCCGCACGAGCGTCGTCGCCATTGAGACGGAGACGACCGTCGTCTACAACACCTACGACAACAACTACCCGTACGGCCTGTTCGGCTTCGGCTACGGATACGGCTACGGCGGACGCAGCAACCGCCAGCAGGAATACACGGAGACCGCTGCCGGTTCCGGCATCGTGCTCTCTGAAGACGGCTACATCCTCACCAACAACCACGTCATCTCCGGCGCGGACAAGATCACGGTTTACGTGATGCCCGAGGAAGAGGGCGGCGAAGAGACCACCTACGAGGCGACGCTGGTCAGCTCTTCGGAGAGCAACGACATCGCCATCCTCAAGATTGACGCGGAGGGCCTGAACCCCGCAACCTTCGGCGACAGCGATAACCTGGAGATCGGCGAGCTGGCCGTGGCCATCGGCAACCCGATGGGCTCCGTGCATGGCTCCGTGACGGCGGGCATCATCTCCGCCACCGAGCGCGAGCTGACCATTGACGGCGTGACCATCAGCGCCATCCAGACCGACGCGGCCATCAACCCCGGCAACTCCGGCGGCGCGCTGTTTGACTCCTACGGCAATGTGATCGGCATCGTGTACGCCAAGTCCTCTTCCGTGTCCATCGAGGGCATCGGCTATGCCATCCCGGTCAACGACGTGAAGGAACTCATCGACCAGATGATCAATGATCCGGAGTCTGTTCAGGCGCAGACCAAGGGCAGCCAGATCATGCTGGGCATCACCATTCAGGACATCACCGAGGAACTCAGCGAGCAGTACTCCATGCCGGTGGGCGTGTACATCCGTGAGGTTTCGGAGCTGAGCGCCGCGGAGCGTGCCGGCCTGCAAAAGGGCGACATCATCGTCGAGTTTGCCGGTGAGCCGGTGACCTGTGCCGACGATCTGAACGCGCTGAAGGCCGAGCAGACCCCGGGCGACACCGTTGAGGTCAAGATCGACCGCAACAGCAAGGAAATGACGCTTGAAATCGTCATTCCGCAGCCGACCCAGGTTGAAACCGCGAACTAAACAAACCGCACTTCAAGGGCTTCCTCCCCGGAGGGAGCCCTTTTCTTTGGCCGTGTGGGCTATCGCCTGCGCGGCTTTTATGGTATAATGGAGTTGATAGCATGCTCTGCATGGGGCTGCGCGCATGGAAACACGGCGTCTGTCGCGCCGCACGCTTCTCCATGTTTTTTAGCACATTGGAACGCCCATCAGGGCAAACCGGGAAGAATTGCGCCCGGTCATTCGTCTTTTGCATATCCGGGAATCTCCTTTTCCATTTTCCCCGTTTCCGGGGGAGCTGCTCATCTCTGCGCGCAAACACTGGAGGTCATCGCCATGCTCAAGCGCCTTTTGTCCCTGTTGCTCGTTCTCGCTGTGATCCTGCCTGCTGGCGCATGGGCGGAAAAGATCATTTTTGAGGACGAAGGGGAGGCAGCGGCCGCGCCCGAAGCGACGCCGTTCACCCTGCTGCAATACGGGGATTCCGGCGAGCACGTGCTCGCCGCCCAGGAGCGGCTGACCGATTTGGGCTATTACCACGGCAAGTGCTCCGGCGATTACCTCGAGGGCACGCAGAGCGCCGTGCGCCGCTTCCAGAAGTACAACGGCTTTCGCGAGACGGGCAAGCTCGACGAGGCGACCTGGGAGCGCCTGTTCTCCCCCGCCGCGATTCACCGCGACGGCTCCACGCCCTATGCCACGCCCTCGCCCGTTCCCGTGCTGACCCCGACGCCCTCGCCCACCCCGTTCGTCTTCACCCGCACGCTCAAGTACGGCGATCAAAACGACCTGGTTGCCGCGCTGCAAACGCGCCTTGCCGAGCTCGGCTTTTACCAGGCGAAGGTCTCCGGCGGCTATTACAACGTGACCCGCACGGCCGTGCGCGACTTTCAGGCGCAAAACGGGCTTTCCGTGGACGGCATCGCCGGGGAAGCGACGCAAACCGCGCTCTTTTCCGCGGACGCCGTGCCCGTAGACGCCACGCCGCGCCCCTCGCCCACGCCCGAACCCGCCAAGTACCTGCTGACCGTGGACGTGGCCAATCAGATCACCCGCGCCTACACCTATGACGAAAACGGAGAATATACCGTGCTCGTGCGCGAGATGATCTGCTCCACCGGCACGGACAAGTATCCCACGCCGCTGGGCACGACGATCATGCCCAAAAAGCGCGCGCGCTGGGGCTACTTCCCCCAGTGGGATTCCCACGCGCAGTACCTGACGCGCATCGACTCGGCCAACGCCTTCCACTCCGTGCTCTACAGCCAGCCGGACGAGCGGACGCTCTCCGTCAGTTCCTTCGAGGCGCTGGGCACCAAGGCCTCCCATGGCTGCGTGCGCCTGCTCGTCTCCGACGCCAAGTGGATTTACGACAACTGCGAGGAGGGCACGATCATCACCGTCATGGAGGGCGAGTACGACCCGGAATACACCATGACGCTCAAGCCGACGCTCAACTCCTCGACCCTGCGCGAAAACCCGCTGCCCGAGCCGACGCCCACGCCCGTCTACGCCCGGGAAAACTTTCCGACGACCTACCGCACGCTCTCGCGGGGCAAGACCGGCGAGGACGTGTTCATGGTGCAAATGCGCCTGACGGAATTGGGCTATTATCACGGCACGGTGACCGGCGGCTACTACGGCGGCACGATCGCCGCCGTCGAGGCCTTCCAGCGCGACCACGGCCTCTCGGTGGACGGCGCGGCCGGCGTGCAGACGCAGACCGTGCTCTTCAGCGAGGCGCTCGATCCCACGCCCGCGCCCACGCTTTCGCCCACGCCGTCTCCGACGCATTCGCCCGTCCCGACCGGTACCCCGCACCCGACCGCTTATCCGGCTTCGACCAACACCTATGTGCCCAGCAACGGAAGCGTCGGCTAATCCCCCCTGACCTGCACGAAACGGCAGCCCCGCTGCGTTTACATTTCGTGCAGATTTTCATGTTTTGCGCCTTTTCGCTCTTTTCCCGCACGGCGTTTCGCGGTATAATG
>CALVTV010000049.1 GCA_944363005.1 uncultured Clostridia bacterium
TATAATCAAGGAAGGTCTGCTAACCGCCAAGAAACAGAGGAGGATTTTGTCATGGAAGACATTCAGAGTTTATCACATTCAAAATGGAATTGCAAATATCATATTGTGTTTGCGCCGAAGTACAGAAGGCAAGTTATCTATGGGAAGCTGAAAGCAGAAATAGGGAAAATCCTACGAAGTCTATGTGAAAGAAAAGGAGTAGAGGTATTAGAAGCAGAAGCGTGTGCAGATCACATACACATGTTAGTGAGTATCCCGCCGAGCATGAGTGTAGCAGATTTTATGGGGTACCTGAAAGGAAAAAGTGCATTGCTGATATTTGACCGGTTTGCAAATTTAAAGTATAGATATGGAAATCGTCATTTCTGGTGTAGAGGATACTATGTGGATACAGTCGGTCGAAATAAGAAAGCGATCGCAGAGTATATAAGGAATCAGCTGCAAGAAGACATAGCCAACGATCAGGTGTCGATGAAGGAATACTATGATCCGTTTACGGGGGAAAAGTATTTTGGCGGCAAAAAATAAGGCCGCTTTAGCGGCGGCCTGAGAAAGAAATGCGGTTGGCAGATCTTCATGCGTCTTAAGACGCGGCTGGTAAAAGACCCTTATAGGGTCAAAATCATGCCACCAGTTCAACTGGTGGTCATGACTTATGCGAAAGAGGTAGACGCAAACGCATCTACCTCTTTTAAATCGACGTATAGGTGTGTTTCCTCCACACACAAACCGCTTATGCGCGATTGTGCATGTACTTCTCTGTAAACACCTGCGCAGCAATGGGCTTATCGTAGAAATAACCCTGTCCAATATCGCAGGAAAGCGCCTCCATGTTTCTGCGATCCTCTTCGGTTTCTACGCCTTCGGCAACCGTGCTGATTCCAAGCTTCTTGGCAAATCCAATCACCTGCTCCAGAATAATCTGACGGCGCGCAGCGTCTCCGTTGGAAGCCTTGCGCAGGAAACCACGATCGAGCTTCAATTCGTCGATCTTCAATTGATACAGCATATTCAAAGAGGAGTATCCTGTTCCAAAGTCGTCCAGAGAGACCCTGAACCCCTTTTCATGCAGCAATTGAATTTGAGAAATGAGCAATTCCATGTCATTCATGGCTACACCTTCCAAAATCTCAAGCGTAATGAGATCATGGGCTACGCCATAGCGGTCAACGACCTCTTCCAGCTCGCTCACATAGCTCCTATTGGAAAAGAGCAGTTTAGATTGGTTGATGGAAATGGGTATGGGTTCATTGCCAGCGTCAATCCATTCCCGAATCTGCCGGCACGCCTGTTCGACCATATAAATATCCAGCTTTGTGCAAAACCCGTTTGCTTCAAACAGCGGAATAAACTCATTGGGATAGCGATACGAGCCGTCGGCTTTTTGCCATCGAACCAAGGCTTCCGCACCTACAACCTGCCCCGTTCTCAAATCATTCTTCGGTTGCAGGAACAGCTTGAATTCCTGGTTCTTGAGCGCAATATACATCGCGCTTTCGATATCGTTTTTATCGCGCAAAGCCTGATGCAGCGCATTGTTGTAAAACGCGATATTCTTGTGATGCATGCCGCGGATGCTCTGCAAGGCAACCAGAGCATTTTCTCGGGTTCCGCCTACCACAATGCCCGCATAAATGGAAATCTCGTAACTGTAAGCAGCATTTGAAGAACTTTCCCGAACATAATTGATGATTTGCCCAACACGCTCTAGCAAAATATCCTCTTGGGTTTCGAGCAAATAGATATAAAACAGGTCCGCAGCATCACGGCAGAAGAATTCGCCTTCTTTCAGGTGCTGCTCTATGACCTTTTTGACATAACAGAGAACCTTGTTTCCGCCACTGTTTCCAAACAGATCATTGACCGCCTTAAAATTATGAATGTTGAGCGCAGCCACGCTAAAGTTGTTCTTTTTACTTGCCTCTGCGTATTCCTGATCAAAGCGTAACGAATTCTCCGCCCCTGTAACGCGATCGTAATATGCCATATTCAGCAGTTCATTGGTGCGCTTTTTAAAGATATAGAATCCGTAATACAAAAGACCGTTGGCGACAACCAGAATCATCAATACCACGCCGATGACAATCATTACATTGAGGACTGCCGTTGCCGAACCCCATACCCGATTCGCGCAAAAGAGATGCCAACCGTTTAAGCCTAAAGGGATCGTATAAAAATGGCACTCCTGCCCTTCATACTTAAATTGACCGTATACGCTCTCCTGATTGATGAGCGCCTGCCGCGTATTCTCTTTGACGTATTCGTCCATATAAGGGCCGTCGAAAATGCTGTCAATATCCTCCTTGACCAAGGTATTCTTAGATCGAACGAGACAGCTTCCCGTTTCATTGATCAAATGTACATAGCCTTCACCGCCCATGACGGTATTTCCGTCGGCAATATCGGTAAAAATTCCGATAGAGTCGCTGGCAGCCAGCGCGCCAATGACATCGCCATCGCGCCAAACCGGCACACTATAGACAAAAACCTTTTCATCCGCCACCTGGCTGTCAAACATCTTGGAGATGGCATCCTCTCCTTGAAAGGATTGTTCGATCGCTTCCCTTGAATACGGATTGCAATCCTCAAGCGTGAACCCTTCCCAGGTGCCGTATCCTCGCGTATTGAGTATTCCTACGCCGTCCACCGACATGTACACGATACTGATAAAGTCATTTCCCTCATTGGACAAAGCCAGACTGTCGGCAAGCTGATCCGGATCATCGAACACTTGGCTCACTTCATACGCTCTGCTCAGCGTTGAAAGAATCTGCATGTTGCTGTCCAGCTGCTTAAGAATCCGGTCCTTATATTCCTCAGTCTCGATCCGCATTTGCAGATTATCCGATTCGTGTGCCGTTTTGAGAAGATAATACAATACACTTCCACCCGCCACACAAAGCAGTATGCTGC
The DNA here is from genome assembly GCA_944363005.1 of uncultured Clostridia bacterium. Lineage (GTDB taxonomy): Bacteria > Bacillota > Clostridia > Christensenellales > Aristaeellaceae > Ventricola. The sequence continues at coordinate 2,914 of CALVTV010000049.1, forward strand.
TGATAATCATGATTGCAGCAATTCGAAACAGCTGATTCTTCAGTTTTCTTTCGTCCATACTGACCTCCTGCAGCCGCTTTTAAAATTCAAAGAACTTGCAGTCCCATATACCGGACACGAATTGTGATAGAACGGCTATCCCATTGAGACATTATAACACACAATCTAGCATTTTTACACGCAAACATTCAAAAATATGCAGAATTCGTTCGTTTTTTCGTATAAATTGAGCCGATACCCCATTCGTGAATCCAGTTTTTACATTTGTATCCAAAAGGAAAAAGGGAAACGCCACCGGTACGGTTGCGTGTTCCCCTGTTTTCCTGATTCCGAATACAAGCTCTTCATCGCAGGAAAAACGAAGTCATCAAAGATTCTAACTGTTCAAGTGCGATGACCTGGTTCACCTGTGTGCGCAGGCGCGCCGCATCGCGCATTCCTTTGACATAGCAGACCACATGACGCCGCATTTCCTTGACGGCAATCTCTTCCCCCTTGAGCTCAGCCAACGCGCGGGCATGCCGCATGAGCACGCGAAGCTTTTCTTCCGGTTCCGGTTCCCGAACGCTTCGCCCGGCAAATGCATCCCGAATCTGCTCAAAAATCCATGGGTTTCCCTGCGCTGCGCGGCCAACCGCCACACCATCGCATCCGGTTTGCTCAACCATGCGCAGCGCATCCTGTGCGCAGGTGATATCGCCATTGCCCACAACAGGAATGTTCACCCTCGCCTTCAGCTTCCCAATGGCGCTCCAATCCGCATGGCCCTCATAGAACTGACTGCGCGTGCGCGCGTGCAGCGTAATCATCGCTGCCCCGCTCTCTTCAACGAGCTGGCCGAGCAACAAGTACGCTTCACTGCCTGCTTCAAACCCCAACCGCATTTTAACCGTGACAGGAACGTGCGAAGCGCGAACCACTGCGCGCACGATCTCAGAAGCATACACAGGATCGCGCATCAGCGCGCTTCCCTCTCCGTTGCCCACGATCTTGGGGACCGGACATCCCATGTTGATATCCAAAAACGCATAGCGCCCGGTTCGGGTCAGCTCCTCGGCCGCTCGGGCCATGAACTCCGCTTCATGACCGAAGATCTGCAAGACAACGGCACCCTCTTCTTCGGGCGAAACGGCAAGCAATTCCGCCGTTGCCCGATTGCGCGAAAGCAGATAGCCCTTGGCGCTGAGCATTTCGCTGGTTGCCATGGGGCACCCCATTTCATGGCAGAGCACCCGAAAGGGCATGTCCGTCACCCCGGCCATCGGCGCAAGCATGGCCCCTTGTTTGAGAAAATCAAATCCGCTCATTCGTCCTCAATCTGCTCGAGTAGCTGTAAATTGGAAATCATCCATCGTCCTGCCGTGCGCACCATCGTCACACGGTAGCGGCTCGTCGTCCATTTGGGCGGGGAAAGACGCTCTTCGCCCCCCTCAGCCAATGCCGCATCGCGTTTGGAGGAGAGAATGGTTCCGTCTATGGCCGGAATGCTCTCAATGACTTCCGCCCGCGCCACAGTCTCCCACGGCCAGGACCAAACGCTCACCATCTGCACGCGATGATCGTACCCCCGGATTTCATAATCCCGATAGGGGGATGTGTCGCTCGTTCCTACCAGGAGCACAGGATCTTGCGAAAGGAGCTCCGGGCGAAAGTACTTCTCCAATTCAGACGCATCCCCGCCCATCAGCACAACACCTGCACGGGCATCAAGTCCCCCATCGATGAGCACCCAGATATTGGCCGTGTTCATCGCCAGGTAAAACGACATGATGAGCAGCGCGGAAATCACCGTCAAAAAGAACATCCGCGAAGCGATAAAGTTCAAAAACCGCTTGAGAATCCGCACAGTGTTCACCTCCTATTCCATCGGTTTCGGAATCAGAAAATAGCATCGACAAACGCTTCGGCATCAAAGGCCTGCAAATCCTCAATGCCTTCGCCCACACCGACATACAGAACCGGCAATTTGAGCTCATCCATGATCGCGACCGCGATTCCGCCCTTTGCCGTGCCGTCCAGTTTGGTGAGCACAATGCCGGATACGCCCGCCACCTCGGAAAACTCGCGCGCCTGCTGCAAACCGTTTTGCCCAGTCGTCGCGTCAATGACCAGCAGCGTGCGCACCTCCGCCTCGGCATATTCGCGCTCGATAATGCGGCTGATTTTGCGCAGCTCCTCCATCAGGTTCTTCTTGTTGTGCAGACGGCCTGCCGTATCCACGATGAGCAAATCCGCCTCCGTGGACTTGGCCTTTTGAATGCCGTCAAATACGACAGCCGCAGGATCGGCCCCCTCCGCATGGCGCACAAGCGGCACCTGCGCGCGATTGGCCCAAATTTCAAGCTGATCCGCCGCCGCCGCGCGGAACGTATCCGCCGCAGCAAGCACAACGCTGTGGCGCGCGTCCTTAAAGCGCATGGCCAACTTGCCAATCGTGGTCGTCTTGCCTACGCCATTGACGCCCACCACCAGCATGATCATCGGCCATTTGAGCGGCTTGCGGGGCATGTTCATGGTTTCCTTGAGAATCTGCTTGAGGATCTCCCTTGCCTTGCGCGCATCGGTGATCCGTTGCTCCTGAATGCGCCGCTTGAGCTCTTCAATCACCTTGTCACTGGTGCGCACGCCCATGTCGCTCATGATCAGGATGTCCACCAGATCTTCGTAAAAATCGTCGTCGATCTTCTCCGTCGCCTCAATCAGCTCGTCCACACGCCCGGAAACGTTCGAACGCGTCTTGGACAGGCCCTCCCACAGCCGGGAGAAAAGCCCCTTCTTCTCCGCTTCCGCCTTCTCTTCCTCTACAGGCGGAACCGGTTTGGTTTCCGGTTGAACCGGCCGCGCTTCCTCCTGCTCCTTTTTCTTTTTGCCAAAGCCAAAGATCGCCATCGCTCATCTTCTCCTTTCACAATCAGGACATCGCATCCGCGCTGACGTCCTTCAGCTCCACACTCAACATCTTGGATACGCCCTTTTCCTCCATGGCCACGCCATACAGGCCGTCGCATCGCTCCATCGTTCCCTTTCGATGGGTGACGACGACAAACTGCGTATCCTTTGAGAAGTCGCGCAGATAATCGGCAAACGTCGAGATGTTGCCGTCATCCAGAGCCGCTTCGATTTCGTCGAGGAAACAAAACGGCGTCGGTTTCAAACGCAACATCGCAAAGAGTATTGCAATCGCCGTCAGCGCCCGTTCTCCACCCGAGAGCAACGACAGAAGCTGCAGCTTCTGGCCGGGCGGCTGCGCGCCAATCTCAATACCGCATCCCCACACGTCCTTCTCGTCCATGAGCCGCAGTTCCGCTTGCCCGCCGCCAAAGAGCCGCTTGAACGTCTCGTTGAAGTACTGCTGCATGAGCATGAAGTTTTCCAGGAATTGGCGCTCCATCTGCTTTTGCAGCGAATCGATAATGCCCAGCAGATCCTCCTGCGCGTGCAACAGGTCGTCGCGCTGGCTTCCCAGTTCGTCATATCGCTCCTTGCAGGCCCTGTAATCCTCGACGGCCGTCACGTTGACCGGACCCATGGATCGAATCTCCCGGCGGATTTCTCCGGTGCGCTTGTCGCTCGCGTTCAGATCAAAAGGCTCACGCAGGAACTCGCGCGCCGCCGCATACGTCAGCTCATAATCATCCCAGATGCGCTGCTGCATCTGCGTGAGTTCACCCTGCGTCCGGCTGAGCACGAGCTCCGCCTTATGGCACTTGTCCGCATCCTGGGTCAGCGTTTCACGAAGGCTGTCCACCTCCTGCGTCAGCTTTCTGACCTGCTCCTGCGTTTCATTGCGCACTGCCTGCTGCGTCTGAAGCGCTTGCTCGGCCTCTTGCAGCTGAGCGGCACAAGCCTCCTGCTGTGCTGTATCCGCCGCCATTTGCTGCATGCTTGCCTGATGGCGAAGGGTCAACTGCTCCCGGCTTTCCCGCGCCTGACCAATCTGCACGGCGATTTCGTTTTGTTCCCGGCGCATGCGTTGTCCATCCTGCTGCAAAGCGCTGACATCGCGCTCCCGCGCCGCAAGCCGAACCTTCAGATCCTGCACGGACTCGCGCATGGCGTCCAATCGTTCCCGCAGCGCGTAAAGCGCATCGCTCAGCTCTCCGGTGCGCCGGTTCATCTCGTCGCTGCTCTTCTCCTCGCCGGCCTGTGTGCTGCGCGCACCTGCAAGCTGGCTGTCAATCTGGCGAAGGTTCTCCGCAATCTGTTGGCGCAATGTGTCGCAACGCTGCTCCTGTTGTGCATGACTTTCGCACTGTTCACGCATCGTCCGCACGCGCTCGCTGGCGATAGAAACGTCGATCTGCGCCTGATGCAAATCCTCAAACGCTTGCGCCCTGCGCTGCTTGATGGCGGCGCGGTCGGCCTCGCTCTTTTGAAGATTGGCATTTCCGGCCGCAATCTGCGCTTCCAGCTTGGCCAACAAAGCTTCGTGTTCCTTGATCTCGCGTTCGCGCGAGAGCAGGCTGGTCATGCGGGACGCCGAGCTGCCGCCCGTCATGGAACCGCCGGAGTGCATGACATCGCCCTCCAGCGTCACAAGGCGGAACGCATGCCGGCCTCTACGCATGATTTCAATGCCCGCATCCAGGTTTTCCGCCACAACCGTGCGGCCCAGCAGGTTTTCGACAATGCCCCGATAGGGTTCTTCAAAGCTGACCAGCTCGCTGGCCAGGCCGACACAACCCGGCATGGACAGCAGCTGACGCTCCTGGGCGTTCAGCGTGCGTCCGCTGATGGTGGTCATCGGCAGGAATGTCGCGCGACCGAGCTTGTTCTGGCGCAGATACGCAATCATGTCGCGCGCCACATATTCGTCACTGGTCACCACATGCTGAAGGGCGCCGCCTAGCACCGCCTCCACCGCGCGCTCCAACTCCTTGGGCACGCGCATGAGCGAAGCCACAACGCCATGCACGCCTTTGTTCCCGCGCGCGTGCAGAAGCACCTGCTTGACCGCCTGCTGATAGCCCGCGTAATCGCGCTCCATCTCCCGGAGCATCCGCAAGCGGCTCTGCGCCGATTGTTTTTGCCCGTTGGCGTCACTCAGTGCCGCCGTAAGCGCCGCAATCCTGCTGGCGGCTTCCTGGGACTCCTGTTCAATCTTCTGCTGTGCCTGCGCACAGCCGGCCTCCCCAGCCTTGGCCTGCTCCAGCTCGAACAGCGCTTCGTCAAGCTGTTCCTGCAGCCTCTGCGCCAACTGCGAAAGCTCCTGCCGCTGCGCATCCGCCTCTTCACCGCGCCGCTCAAGCTCCTTGCGCATGGTGGCCAGGCGCGCTTCGCTCGTGCGCATGTCGCTCAAGCGATTGACCGCCTCAATGATGGCGCTCTTGTGCGCTTCGAGCCGCTCTTCTGCTTCGCGGGCCTGATCCTGCAAGGCAGCGAGCTCCGCTTCTTCATCGGTCAACGACCGCTGCAACTCCACGATTTCAGCCTGTGCAGCCAGCATATCGCGCTGATTGTTTTCCAGTTCCCCCGTCAACGCACTGGATCGCGCGCGCTTGATGTCCTCATCCTGCGACAACGACAGCACGTCCTTCTCCATGCGCGCAATCTCTGCCCGCAGTACGCCGAGCTCGCCTTCGCGCGCCTCTTTTTCCCGCCTAAGGTCCAACACGCGTTCATGCGCTTGCGTCACCTGCGCTTCGATTTGCTGCGCTTTTTCGTTGGCTTCATCGCGCAACGCGCTCAATTCTGCGGTCCTGCGTTCCTCTTGCGCAATGGCATCCCGCAAGCCTTCCAGCAGTTGTTCCGCTTCCGCGATGCGTTCCTTCGCGCGGTCGTGCCTCAAAACGAACGCAGAGCATTCGAGTACCCGCAATTCATCGCGCAAAGCCAAGTAGCGCCTCGCCGTTTCGCTCGCCTTGGCCAGAGGCTCCAGCTGGCTTTCCAATTCCGCGATAATGTCTTCCACACGCGAAAGATTGTCGCGCATGTTGGCCAGGCGTTTTTCGCTCCCCTCTTTGCGCGCGCGGTATTGGACAATGCCGGCCGCCTCTTCAAAGATATCGCGCCGGTCCTCGCTCTTCTGGGACAGAATCTCGTCGATACGTCCCTGGCCGATGATGGAATATCCCTCTTTGCCCACACCTGTATCGCGGAACAGATCCACGATATCGCGAAGGCGGCACGCGGCCTTGTTGATGTAGTATTCGCCTTCACCACTTCGATAGACGCGCCGGGTGATCATTACCTCGGTAAACTCGACCGGCAAAGCGTGATCCTCGTTGTCAAAGACGAGCGACACCTCGCAATAGCCCAGCCGCTTGCGCTTCTGCGTTCCGTTGAAGATGACATCCTCCATCTTGCCGCCGCGTAGCGCCTTGGCGCTCTGCTCGCCTAGCACCCAGCGCACGGCGTCCGAAAGATTAGACTTTCCGCTGCCGTTGGGGCCGACAATGCCGGTGATTCCCTGGTCAAACACCACCACGGTTCTGTCCGCAAAGGACTTAAAGCCGTATATTTCCAGTCTTTTTAGCCGCACGTTGCGACTCCTTTCCTGTCATCCATTCCCACGCATGGGCTTTCCAAGCGCAGCCATCGCCATCGCTGCGGCCGCTTCCTCCGCTCGCTGCTTGCGCGCGCCCGTTCCCTGTCCCAGTTCAGTACCGTCTGCCCGCAATACGCGAGCCGTAAATACCCGGGCATGCGGGGGGCCATCCTGACCGATGATCTCGTATGTAGGCGTCTCTTCGCCCAAGGCCTGCAAGTACTCCTGCAGCGCGCTCTTGGCATCGCGGTCGCCCTTTTCCGACGTCTTGTATCCGTCCATTGCCAGATCGACAAGCGCTGCCGCCTGCTCCATGCCCGCGTCCAAATACACCGCGGCAATCACTGCCTCCAGCGTATCGGCGAGGATTGAAGGGTTTTCGCGGCCTCCGACGACCTCTTCGCCTCGATCCAGTTTCAAATAGCTGCCAAGCCCCATGCGAACCGCCGCGCGCGCTAGGTTGGCCTCGCAAACGAGCGCCGCCCGTTTGCGCGTCAACTGCCCTTCTCGCAGCTTGGGAAAACGGTGATACAGCACCCGGCTGACGCAGATTTCCAATACCGCGTCGCCCAGAAACTCCAGTCGCTGATTGTCCTGACACTTATGCGCCAGCGCATAGGACGGATGCGTCAGTGCAAGCTCCAACAGCGAAAGGTCGGCAAATTCATGCCCAATCGTTCGCTCCAATCCCTGATAATTCATGCTTTTCACTCCGTCGTTTGTGCCGCTATGCGGCATAGGTTCCCCGTCCATTTCGCTTCGCGCAGCCCTCGCGCGAAGCGAAATAAACGGGACCGCCGCCCGGAAGGACGGCGGATCTCAAGCTCACATCTTCTCCTCGATATAGCGCGCCATGTCGGCCACAGTCTTGACCTTTTCGATGGCGTCATCTTCCACCTCGATGCCAAATTCGGACTCCACGTCCATCACCAGCATCATCACGGAAGCGCTGTCCGCCCCCAAGTCTTCCTTCAGGCGGCTCTCCGGCTTCACCTCTGCCTCGGAAACGCCCAGCTGTTCAGCCACCATGCTCTTGAGCTGATCCAAAATCATGTCTGTTCTCCTCCTTGAACTGTTTATTCCGCTTTTTCGTCGCTTGTACTCAGCTTGCCGACGCCTTCGCGGATGAGATCGACCACGCCGCTGTCCACGACCTTTTTGGCCTGACGAATCGCGCAGAAGATCGCTCTCGCATTGGAATTGCCGTGCGCCTTGATGACGGCGCCCTCTACACCCAGAAGCGGCGCACCGCCGACCTCCGTCGCATCGAACTGATGCTTGAGATCGCGGAAGGTATCCTTGGCCAGCAATGCGGCAATCTTGCCTTTCGTGGAGCTCATCAGTCCGCCTTTGAGCAGGCCGAAGAGCAGGGAAATCACGCCTTCCGTATTCTTGAGCAACACATTGCCCGCAAAACCGTCGGTTGCCAGCACATCACAGTTGCCCGCCAGCGCATCGCGCGCCTCTACGCTTCCGACAAAGTGGAACGGTTGCTCCTTACGCATCAGCGCGCAGGCCGCCTGCGTCTGTTCGTTGCCCTTGGCATCCTCCACGCCGATGTTGAGCAGGCCGACATCCGGCTGCGTCACGCCCATGACTTTCTGCATGTACACGCTACCCATCATGCCAAACTGCACAATCCAGTCCGGTTTGCAGTCAACGTTCGCGCCCGCGTCCACCATCAGCATAGGCCGCCCCGGCACAGGCAGAAGCGTAGCCAACGCAGGGCGAACAATGCCCTTGATGCGCCCGATTTTGAACATAGCCCCCGCCATCAGCGCTCCTGTGGAACCGGCCGACACAAACGCCTGCGCCTCCTTGCTGCGCACGATGTCCATGCCGACGCAGAACGTTGAATTCTTCTTGCGGCGGAGCGCCATGACCGGGTGTTCTTCCGTGGTGATCACCTCCGGCGCATCCACAACACTCAACCGGCTGCGAACGCCGCTTAACGCCGCCTGATCGGCGTATTCCCCGATCGTCTTTTCAACCAGCGCCTGCGGTCCCACCAGCACAATCTCCACATCCGGGAATTCCCGCAATGCATCAATTGAGCCATCGACATTGACTTTGGGGGCCAGGTCGCCGCCCATCGCATCCACAACAATTTTCATTGTCCGTCACCTCCGGGCCTCATGCCCTATCCCGCGTTCTTGTGAACGCATACATGCCTATGCCTGCGGCAATAGCCAAATTCAAGGAATCAATCCTGCCGCTGTGCGGAATCAGCGTGCTAATCCCCAGCTGCGCAAACGCATCGGGAAGACCGCTTGCCTCATTGCCAAAGATGAGCGAATACGGCCCCCGAACCTTATTCACGGCTTCTTCAAGCGGCACCGCTCCGGTCAGCATAAACGGGAACAGCTGTCTGTCCGGGAATTCCTCGCGATACGCCTCAAACGAATCAAAATGCCGAATTCCGAGGGAAAACGCCGCTCCCATCGACGCCCGGGTAACGCGCGGATCATCCGAGTCAACCGCCGGACGAATGATCGCAATGTTGCGCAAACCAAACCCCAGCGCCGTTCGCAGAATCGTACCCATATTTCCGCTATCGCTGGGATGATGCAGCACCACATGCGGGCTGTCCGCATCAAAGACGCCTTCCGCTTTGCGATATACCATCGCCGCAAAGCAGTTTTCCTTTCTGGAAATGCGTTCCAGCGCCCGGTCTGCAATTTCGACGCGAATCCCCTGCGCCTGCGCCTGTTCCCGCAGATGTTGAACGCCCTCACTCTTTTCGCTTGAGCTGGACAGCAACAACCGCAAGCAACGGTCCTGCGCATGTTTCAAACACTCCGTGGCCGGAAAGATTCCAGGCGCATACGAGTAATCCAGCGATTTATCGTAGCTTTCCAGTCGGCCCACAGTACAGCCTCCCTCATGACGATATCTGTCCATATTCATACATCTTGTGATTATAGCAGAAAACATGCATTTCTTCAAGCATACAGCCCAATTTCCAGCGCTTTCAGCTGCAATCTGCGCAACAGCAAAAGAAAAAGGGCTGCCGAATTTCAGCAGCCCTGGATTTCCGACAATCAAACCGGCATGGTCTTGTTGTCCTTGTCCAGCATGGTGGAGTCGATCTTGAGCTTCTGCGCCTGACGGTACTCGAAGAACTTCGGCGCAACCTTCGGGAACAGCGCGTAGGAGAGCACATCCTCTTCCTGCTCGTAGTAATCGCGGATCTCTTCGCGATACTTGTCCATCTCCGGCTTGAGCAGATCGGCAGGACGGCAGGTGATCACCTTGTCGTTGCCGATGGCCATCTTGCGCACTTCCTCGTTGACCGGCGCGGGCAGACGGCCGTACTCGCCGCGCAGCAGGCCCTTCGATTCGTTCGGGAAGGTCTTGTAGCGGCCAAAGAGCACGTTCATGACAGCCTGCGTGCCGAC
>CALVTV010000050.1 GCA_944363005.1 uncultured Clostridia bacterium
GTAACCGAGCTCTTGGGGCACGTGTATTCGCTCTGTGGGGTCATTGCCCACGGGAAACAGCTTGGCCGCAAGCTAGATTTCCCGACGGCGAATCTTCCCTGGCCCAACGGCAAGGCCATTCCGCCCAAAGGGGTATACGCGGCGCTGGCGGATGTCTGCGGCAGAACGTATATGGCGGCGGTCAACATCGGCGCGCATCCGACTGTGCCCGATGGCGCGCCGACGATCGAAGCGAACCTGCTCGACTTTTACGGAGAATCGCTCTATGGAAAGCACATGCGGCTCAGACTCTATCAATTTGTTCGGGAAGAGCGCCGGTTTGACTCGTTGGAGGCGCTGCGCGAGGAAGTGATGCGCAACCGCGAGCAGGTGCGCGCGTATTTCGAGCAATGTCCGGATTTTTGCCTAAAATTTTGAAAAATATCGAAAAAAGAGGCCTCCGCGATGTTTACAAAGCGGGGGTTTCGTGTTAAAATACCCAATGGTCTGAACCGTGCGCGCAGAAGATCGAGTCTCCAGACGTTCTTCTATGCGCGCGGCGATTGGCAAAAAAAGATTTGGAGGAATCAAACCATGGATAAGGCGACCAAGGAAGCGATCATCAAGGAATATGCCCGTCACGAGGGCGACACCGGTTCTCCTGAGGTGCAGGTTGCGCTGCTCACCGCTCGCATCAATCATCTCAATGAGCATCTGAAGGATCACGCGAAGGATCACCACTCTCATCGTGGCCTGCTGCTGATGGTTGGTCAGCGCCGCAGCATGATGGAGTACCTCAAGAAGGTTGACATCGAGCGTTATCGTGCTCTGGTTGCGAAGCTGGGTCTGCGCAAGTAATATTCCGAAGGGGCTTTGTCCCAGATGACCGTCGTTTGGGAGGCATCGCTGACCGAACGACGGTTTTTTCATGGTGAGGCGTGCTTTTGCGTTGCAGGGCAGCGCATGCGCCTCGTCGGATTCGAGGGTTCGGATCCGATGGTTGTGTTGGTAGGTAGGAAAAGTTGAAAGGAGATACCCGATGGTTAAGGTGTATACCACGGAGCTTGCTGGCCGCGAGCTGTCCCTCGAGTTTGGCAAGTACTGCGGTCAGGCGAACGGCTCGGTCATCGTCCGACTGGGCGATACGGTCGTGATGGTCAATGCGACGGCTTCGGAAAAGCCGCGCGAAGGCCAGGATTTCTTCCCGCTGAGCGTGGATTTTGAGGAAAAGATGTATTCGGTGGGCAAGATCCCCGGCGGATTCATCAAGCGCGAGGGACGTCCCTCTGAAAAGGCGACGCTGACCTCCCGCCTGATTGACCGCCCGCTGCGCCCGCTCTTCAATAAGGGTATGCGCAATGACGTGCAGGTTGTTGCGACTGTGCTTTCCGTGGAATACGACGTGCCGCCGGATATCCCCGCGATGATCGGCGCTTCCGCGGCGATTGCGGTGAGCGATATTCCCTGGGGCGGCCCGATCGCCGGCGTGAGCGTGGGACTGGTGGATGGCGAAGTGGTCATCAATCCGAACCTCGCTCAGCGCGAAGTTTCCAAGCTGAACCTGACTGTTGCGGGCACCGATGAGGCCGTGCTGATGGTTGAGGCGGGCGCCAAGGAGATCAGCGAGGCGGATATGCTTCGCGCAATCCTCACCGGCCACGAGGAGATCAAGAAGCTGGTCGCGTTCCAGAAGCAGATTGTGGCTGAGATTGGCAAGCCCAAGAAGGATTTCCCGGTCTTTGAAACGGGAGCCGACGTCAAAGAGGCTGTCCGCGCGGACTTCTATGGCCGTTGCGAGTGGGTGTTTGAGGCGTTTGACCGCCATGAGCGCGGCGACCGCGAGAAGATCGTCTCCCAGGAAGCGCATGAGAAGTACGCGGAACAGTTCGAAGGCCGCATGAACGAGGTCGACGATGCGCTGTACTACCTGGACAAGGAGATCATGCGCAAGAAGATCCTCGAGCAGGGCGTGCGTCCCGATGGCCGCAGCCTCACGCAGATCCGCCCGATCTGGTGTGAAACCGGCGTGCTGCCGCGCACCCATGGCACGGGCGTGTTCACCCGCGGTGAAACGCAGGTCATGTCCATTGCCACGCTCGCACCGATGAGCGAGGTACAGGTCATTGAAGGCCTTGGAACCGAGACCAGCGAGCGCTACATGCATAATTACAACATGCCGCCGTACTCCACCGGCGAAGCTGGCCGCCTCAAGAGCCCGGGCCGTCGCGAGATTGGCCACGGCGCGCTGGCCAAGCGCGCGCTGGAGCCGGTCATTCCGCCGGTTGACGAGTTCCCGTATGCCATTCGCGTGGTCAGCGAGGTGCTCTCTTCCAATGGTTCGACGTCCCAGGCTTCCGTTTGCGGCTCTACGCTCGCGTTGATGGACGCTGGCGTCCCGATCAAGGCGCCGGTGGCCGGCGTGGCGATGGGTCTGATCAAGGACGCCGAGAATGGAAAGGTCGCGGTGCTGACCGATATTCAGGGCCTGGAGGACTTCCTGGGCGACATGGATTTCAAGGTTGCGGGCACCATGAACGGCATTACCGCCATCCAGATGGACATCAAGATCAAGGGCATCGACGAGGCCATTCTGCGTCAGGCGCTGTCTCAGGCGCTTGATGGACGCCTGTTCATCCTGGGCAAGATGCTTGAAACGCTGCCGCAGCCGCGTGAGCACCTCTCTGCGTATGCGCCGAAGATCGTCCGCTTCTCGATCAATCCGGATAAGATCCGCGAGGTCATTGGACCAGGCGGAAAGATGATCAACAAGATTATCGACGAGACGGGCGTCAAGATCGACATCGAGGACGACGGCAGTGTGTATATCGCTACGCCGGACGAGGCTGCCGCTGCGAAGGCGCGCCGCATTATCGAAGGCATTGCCAAGGACATTGAAGTTGGCGAAGTCTATACCGGCAAGGTCGTTCGGATGATGAACTTCGGCGTGTTTGTCGAGCTGCTGCCGGGCAAGGACGGCATGGTGCATATCTCCAAGCTGGCGAAGGGCCGCGTAGAGAAGTGCGAGGACGTCGTAAAGATCGGCGATGAGCTGGAAGTCAAGGTTGCGGAGATCGATGCGCAGGGCCGCATCAACCTCGTGCGCAACGACATCGAGTACGACAACACCGACATGCCGCGCCGCAGTGCGCCGGGTCAGCGTCCGCCGCGCCGCGATGCCAACCGCCGTTAATCACAAAGTTTGGGCTGCCGGGCAATGTCCGGCAGCTTTTTTACATCGAAAATGTATTTGTGCCGTTGCGGGATTGCGTTGTTCTTTCAAACGCCGCGCAGCAGTCGGCAAACATTGATTTTGACACTGAATACGATGATATCGAATGAATTTGCCTTGAATGGGCAGAATGGGAGAGACAATGGCTGAAACAACGAGGAGGTCATCTCATATGTGCGATGAGTTTGTCCTGGACAATGGCGTGCGTGTGATTGCAGAGTATATTCCGCATTTTCCCTCCGTGAGTGTGGGGTTGTGGATTGGCGCGGGATCGATGTATGAAACCGAAGAGGAAAACGGACTCTCACACTTTGTTGAGCACATGCTCTTCAAGAGCACGAACCGGCGGACAACGCGGGAAATCGCCGTCGAAATGGATGCCATCGGCGGTCAGGTGAACGCCTTTACCGCCAAGGAATGCACGTGCTACTACGCGAAGGTGATTGCCGAGCATCTGGAGCGGGCGATGGATTTGCTCACTGATTTGCTGTTGGGCGCCCGTCTCGAAGAAGAGGAGTTTGAGAAGGAACGGGGCGTCATTCTCGAGGAAATCGCGATGTGCGAAGATACGCCCGAGGACCTGGTGTATGATCTTTTGGCGCAGGCGTACTTTGGCGATCACTCGTTGAGCCGCCCGATTCTGGGCACGCATGAGCAGATCGCTTCTGTAACCCGGCAGGCGTTGATCGATTTCCGCCGCAAGCACTACAGACCGGACAACACGGTTTTGGCTGTAGCCGGACAATATGACCTTCAGGCCCTTAAAGCGATGGCCCAGCGGTATTTGGGAAGCTGGAAGGCGGATGGCAAGCCGCATGATCCGACGCCCGGCACAACGTGCGAGGCGCGCATGTTGACCCGCCAGAAGGATATCGAGCAGGTGCACATGTGCCTGGCCTATCCCGGTGTGGCGCAGGATGACGAGGATCTCTACCCGATGTCCGTGATGAACAACCTGCTGGGCGGAGGCATGAGCTCGCGGCTGTTCCAACGCATTCGTGAGGAGATGGGCGCTGCCTATTCCGTATACAGTTATCCTTCGACATACACGCACTGCGGAACACTGACGATCTACGCGGGAACCTCGCCGGAGACGGCACAGCAGGTGGCAGACGAACTGCATGCGCAAATTCGCCTGCTCGTCAACAAGGGCATTACGGATGAGGAATTTGCCATGGCCAAAGAGCAGCTCAAGGTATCCTATGTGCTGGGGCTGGAGAGCAGTTCCTCGCGCATGTCGTCCATCGGCCGTAGCAAGCTCCTGCGCGGCAAGGCGATCGATCCGGACGATGTGGTGGAAAAGATCGAAGCGGTTACCAAGGCGGATGTTGAGCGCGTGATTCAGCGCACATTCAGCGGTCCATGTGCGGCATCAGCCGTGGGCAGGCAAGTGGATTCACTTCGTCTCTTGCCGGATCAACAGGGGTAAAATGCGATGACCCATGAGGAGATTCGCCAGTTTTTGCAGGCGCACGCAGAACCTGCGTATCGAGAATTCAGCGCGAGGTTGCTTCCTTCAGGAACGCCGTTGTTGGGCGTGCGATTACCGGTGATTCGCGGCATGGCCAAAGAGCTGGCGAGGGGAGACTGGCGAGCATATTTGGATACGGCATGGGACGATCTGTTCGAAGAACGAATGCTGCAGGGGATGACACTGGGAGTCGCGCGGGCCAGTGCTGCCGAAAAAATGCCCTATCTTGAACGCTATTTGCCCAAAGTGAACAACTGGTCGCTTTGCGACAGCCTTTGCGCTTCACTCAAAACAGCAAAAGCAGAACCCGAAGCGATGCTGG
>CALVTV010000051.1 GCA_944363005.1 uncultured Clostridia bacterium
AGCCAAACCAGCCCATCATCACGAATTGTCCTTATTGTATCATGCAAACGGGAAACAGTCAACGATATATCATGTGAAACTTCAATAGTCAATCCCACATGTTGCTGTGCAGCTTTTGCAAATTTAGACGCCATTCCGCGTCGGGCCTGCTTCATTTTTCCGCAGGTTATTGCGCGTTATTCGTGCCCGTTCGCGCCCGCACCGCGAGCAAGCAATCCGCGCTTTCTCTTGCAAATCAGCGGCGATACCGTGCCGGCCCTTCCTCGTAAAGATTGCCGCCGTGCGCATCAATGGCGACAATCAGCGGCAGATTCTCCACCTGCAATTCCCGAATCGCCTCAGCGCCCAGGTCGTCATAGGCGATCACGCGCGCAGAACGAACACTCCCGGCAATCAGCGCACCCGCACCGCCGGTCGCAGCAAAATACACGCCGCCATTCCTTTGAATGGCACGAATAACCTCCGCACTGCGCTGGCCTTTGCCGATCATTCCAATCAGACCCAGGTCGCAAAGCATCGGCGCATAGGCGTCCATGCGATAGCTCGTCGTCGGGCCGCAGGAGCCGATGGCGTCCCCAGGCTTGGCCGGACACGGTCCCGCATAATAGATCACCTGGTTGCGCAAATCAAAGGGCAGCGCCTCGCCTTTTTCCACCTGCGCGCACAGTCGCTTATGCGCGGCATCCCGTCCCGTATAGATCGTACCGGACAGGAGCACGCTGTCGCCCGCGCGCAGCGTTTCCAGTTCCTGCGCCTGCAGCGGCGCGTGAATCACCTTGGCCATGTGCTTTCCTCCCCTCAGATCGTCGCCGTCTTGTGCCGCGCCGCGTGGCACTGCATGTTGACCGCCACAGGAAGCCCCGCGATATGCGTGGGCATCTGTTCAATATGAACGGCCAGCGCTGTCGTGCGTCCGCCCAGTCCCTGCGGCCCGATGCCCAGGTCGTTGATGCGCTCGAGCATCTCCGCCTCCATCTGCGCGAGCATCGGGTCCTCGGACGGCGTGCCGCATTCGCGCGTCAGGCTGTGCTTGGCCATGAGCATGGCGCATTCCGCCGTTCCGCCAATGCCAACGCCAACGACTACCGGCGGACAGGGGTTCCCCCCTGCCATGCGCACCGTTTCCACAGTGCACGATTTGACGCCTTCGATGCCCTGCGCAGGCGTGAGCATCCACAGGCGCGACATGTTCTCTGAACCGAAGCCCTTTGGCGCGGCCGTCAGCGTGACGCTTTCGCCCGGCACAATGCGCGTATGAACGATCGCCGGCGTATTGTCCCGCGTGTTGATACGCGTCAGCGGCGTCAGCACGCTGGCGCGGAAGCACCCGTCCTTGTATGCCCGGCGCACACCGCGCTCAATGGCCGCATTGACGTCGCCTCCAGTGAAATGCACATCCTGTCCCACGTCCATGAAAATCACGGCCATGCCGGTATCCTGGCAAATCGGCATCTGCCGCTTTGCTGCCAGCTGATCGTTTTCAATCAGTTGGCGCAGCACCTCCCGGCCAAACGGGGATTCCTCCGTCTGCATGCGCTGGCGCAGAAGAGAAAGCACGTCCTCCCCGATCTCACAGCAGGCATGCAAAAACAGGTCGCAAACCGTCTCTTCCACACGAGCCACATCGATGTCTCTCATTGTTCATCCTCCATCCCGCAGTGTCTGGTTCTGCCAACACTATACAGCATTTTTCTCCCTTTTTCAACCGCTTTTGCGCGCCTTTCTTCCCAACAGATTTCTTTGAAGGCGAGTGAAAGAATTCGCTAAATTCCCTGCGGATTTCGCTCTGCCTGTTTCCTTTTGGGTGAATTCAGGGTATAATGAAAAATACAAGAATTTCTGCAATCAAAAAGCTAAGGAGGCCGACATGGAACTCTCTCCCAACACCAAGCGTTTTCTGCTCTTGCTGTCCGGCTTTACTGTCGCGCTGGTTTTGTTTGTGCGCCACATTACAACCATCTTCTCGTTCCTCGCCGGTGTGCTCAATACGCTCTCTCCCTTTATCGTCGGAGCTTGCCTCGCGTTCATCCTGAGCGTGCCCATGCATCAGTTTGACAAACTGCTCGGCACGCCCACCAAAAAGGGAAAAGTGCTCCTCTCCAGCGGCGCCCGGCGCCTTGTCAGCCTTGTGCTCGCCATCCTCCTGGTGGTCTTGTTGCTCATGCTCTTTTCCATCATCGTCTTGCCGGAGCTGATCAACACCGTCTCTTCTCTGGCTTCTTCGGTGATGAACTTTGTTCCTATTGCGCAAGGCTGGCTCTCCGATACACTCACCTGGCTTGAGGAATACCCCGAAATTCACGCCGCTATTGCCCCTGCCATTCCCGACCTGAATCAGGTGGCTTCTTCCGCCATTGCTTTTGTTCAAAAGTACGCCGGAACTGCCGCAACAACCGTCGTGTTCAGCGTCTCGTCGATCTTTGGCAGCGTGGCGGACGTCATCGTCTCCTTTGTGTTTGCCGGTTACGTGCTGCTGCAAGAGGAATCGCTCTCCCGTCAGTGCAAAAAGCTGCTTTACGCCTTTTTGCCCAAGGGATTCTGCGATGAAACGCTTTCCATCGCCCACTTGACCCACAAAACCTTCTTCTCCTACGTGACCATTCAGTGCACGGAAGCGCTCATTCTGGGCGTGCTCTGTTTCCTGGGCATGCTGCTCTTCCGCTTCCCGTATGCGCTGGTGGTCTCGGTCATTATGATCTTCTGCGCGTTGATTCCCATCTACGGCGCCATCTTCTCCTGCATCGTCGGCGCATTCCTGGTTCTCATGGAAAACCCCATGCAGGCCTTGGGTTTCGTGGTCTTCATTCTTGTGCTGCAACAGCTGGAAACCAACCTGATCTATCCGCGCGTGGTGTCCACCTCCATCAACCTGCCCCCGATGTGGGTACTCCTGTCCGTCACCGTAGGCGGCGGCCTTTTCGGCATTCCCGGCATGCTCACGGCAGTGCCCATCACCTCGATCTGTTACACACTCCTGGGCCAGCGCACCCACCGGCAGCTGAAAGCACGCGGCCTGACTCCGGATCACTTCTACAATCCGGACAACCCCAAGTGACTTTACAAAGCCCGTCAAACCCGGTATAATGCGGATATCTGCCGGTTCAACGCACCGGCCAATGCTCGAAGGAGGCATGCATAATGAGCCGTTTAGGCGATTTGCTCTTGCTGGAACGCACGCGCCAGAAGATGACGCGCAAACAGGTCGCACGCATGTGCGGCATATCTGAAAACTATCTCAAAGACGTGGAGGAGGGCCGCCGGATCATTCAGGACGATCAGGCGCGCCGGATTTTGAACAAACTGGGCACCTCGCAGCGCAATGAAGCCGAGTTTTCGCTCGATGAAATCGCCGCCACCGTCGATCTGGGAACGCTCGCCCCACAAAAGACCACCCCTGCGCCCGCGCCCAAACCCGAACCCAAGCCTGAGCCCAAACCCGTAAGCTCGGAGGAGCAGAGCGGCATCTGGCTTGACGCGCTCAGCAGCGTACTCAAACCCGTACCGGTCATGAACGCCGGATGGATTCAGGTTTCGCGCCGGATGGTTCCCATTCAGGACGGAAAGATCGAGGGCGCCAAGCCCGATCGCGTCGTCTATTTTCTCGCTCCGGACGACTCCATGCGCGCCATGCGCATCGAAAAGGGCGATCTGGTGCTCGTCGTTCCGCAAACGCTGCCGCAGGACGGCGCGATCATGCTCGTGGAATACGGCGCGCATCGCTGTCTGCGCCGCATTAAGCTGCTGGGCAATTCGAACATCCTGCTGCAAAGCGGCGACCGGGAACTCGGCGCCGAGTCTGTGCACATCAGCGATGTGAAGCTCGTCGGCCGGGCTGTTCGCGTAGAAATCGCCCTCTGAGTAAAAAGGCGCCGGAATATCCGGCGCTTTTCCTTTTATTGTCTTGTGATTCCAATCCGAGGTGTATGCATGTCCCTGCCTTTTGTTCCCCCTACCCCTGAACAGATTGCTCAGCACCGCTCCGATATTCTCAAAGCGCTGATGGCGCAGGATGCGGGCCTGCGCTGTGTTCCGGTTCGCAGCATCCAGCCCTCAACGCTTTCGCTCATGCTCACGCTGTATGATGCGCGCGTATTCTCCGGATATTTGTCCCGCAGCTATCGCGCGCTGCGCGTCACACTCTCTACGCGCATGACCAGCGCGGCCGGCAAGTTCATTCACGCACGCGTTGCCCGGGGGCGTGCCAGGGAAGCCGAGATTCGCATGTCCGGCGATTTTCTCTTTCGCCTGAAGGATGGGCCTTTTCTCCTCAACGGGCTGTCGGTAGCCACGCCACAGGAAGCCTTTCTCGTCGTCTTTGAACACGAATTGTGCCACGCGCTGGAATACGCGCTTTACGGTTCTACGGGGCATTCCGCGCGGTTTGTCACGCTGGCAAACACGCTGTTCGGGCACACCGGCATCCGTCACAGCCTGCCTACGCGCAAAACGCAAGCCGCCGCAAATGGCTTGATCTGCGGTGCACAGGCCGTTTTTTCCTTTCAAGGCCGGTCACTCTGTGGCGTGATCACCTATATCGGAAAAACCGCGACGGTCATGGTTCCCGATTCTTCCGGCGCATACCGGGACAAAAAAGGCCGCCGCTACGCCAAATACCGCGTGCCACTCCCCCTCCTGCGCCCATGCTGAGCGCCCTCCCATTCTCCCGCGAGGCGAGGGAGAGTTTTTCTTTTTCCTCCGTTCCGGTAAACATTGTGCATTTTGTACATTTATTTGTCAACAATTCTCCAC
>CALVTV010000052.1 GCA_944363005.1 uncultured Clostridia bacterium
TACAACGAATTCGCCGTCAAGGCTTTCCGAATCTTCCTGATGCTCTGCCCGCTGACCGGTTTCCAGACCGTCATCGCCGTCTATTTGCAGGCCGTGGGCAAGCCGGGCATGTCCGCGCTTCTCTCCCTGGCCCGCCAGATCATCTTCTTTGTGCCTGCGGCGCTGCTGCTGCCGCTGGCCCTGGGGGTGGAAGGCGTTCTGTGGACCGGGCCCGTCGCCGACGGCCTCGCCTTCCTGATGTCCCTGGCGCTGCTGCTGTATGAACGCCACCACCTGAAAAAAAGCCATGCGGCCCACCTGGCTGCGCAAGCGCAATGACCGCCGAAGGAGGATCGGAAAACATGAAAAACAGAGTGATTACCATCAGCCGTGAATTTGGCAGCGGAGGCCGTACCATCGGCAAAAAAGTCGCGGAGGAACTGGGGATTCCCTGTTACGATCACGAATTGCTGACCAAGATCGCGCAGGAGAGCGGATTCAAGGAAAACTACATTCAGGAGGCCGGCGAGTACGCGCC
This sequence comes from uncultured Clostridia bacterium, assembly GCA_944363005.1. GTDB lineage: Bacteria > Bacillota > Clostridia > Christensenellales > Aristaeellaceae > Ventricola. The sequence continues at coordinate 518 of CALVTV010000052.1, forward strand.
TGGCGGCTTTTTGACCAACGCCTTTTCCCATCGGGGCGCCGGGCCCAACAACGCGGACTATCTCTGGCAGATCCAGTACAGGATTATCTCGGAGCTGGCAGAAAAAGGCCCCTGCGTCATCGTTGGCCGCTGCGCGGACTACATTCTTCAGGACAAGGCCGACTGCCTGAAGGTCTTTATCCACGCGGACATGGCCTTCCGCGCGGAACGAATCGTCAAGGTTTACGGCGAGCGGGAAGAGTCCCCCGAGCAGCGGATTCGCGACAAGGACAAGCGGCGCGCTGGGCATTGACCGCTGTGTTTCACTCATCAAGCAGCTCTATTGAGCCTCGCCCTGCGTTCACCCCTTTGCCCCATCACAAAAACCCGTGCCGCATTTTTGTGGCACGGGTTTTGATGTTGTTTGCAGCGTTTCAGCGCTTGAAAGCCCGTTTGCAGGGATTGATTCGGGGTTATGCGAACCGTTTGAAGCGCATTACAGCTTGCGGGCCGCGACGTTGCCGGTCGCGATGGCGTTGGCAATGTTGAGCGGGTTGCTGCAATCGCCCACAGCAATCGCCTCGATGCCAAGCCCCTCGATCAACCCGGTATTGGGCAGCATGTCCAGCGCCTCAACGACGGTATCGCAGGGCAAATCGTAATCTACGCCGGAAGCGGCGGTAAAGCTGATGAATCCGTCGCCCACGCCCTTGACGGCGGCTTCGGGATACAGCCGCCCGCCCACGGCGAAGAAGGTCGGCTGAAGGAATTCCTTCATGTTGACGCTGTGGCCCTTTTCAAAGTCCGCCTTGGGCGAAGGCGTGACGATCGTCACCTTCTTGCCCTGATGAAGCAGGTACAGCGCGGTATCCACAGCCTGCGCGTTCGAGCCGAGAACGACCACGTTTTCGCCCACGTTGCCGCCCAGCACGTCGTCCACGGAGATCACGTTCGTGCCTGCCGTGGAGGCAAAGCCCGTGGTATCGCGCTTGCCGCCGACGGCCAGAATCACGGCGTCGGGCGCTTCGGCGGCGATGAGGTCCGCGGTGACTTCCGTGTTCAGCTTCACCTGAACGCCCGCCAGTTCCACCTGCTTGGCCAGGTAGTTGCGCAGGCGGCCCAGATTCTCATGCGGGCCCTTGACGGCCTCGGCAAAGGCCAGCATGCCGCCGACAGAGGCCGCCTTGTCATACAGCGTCACCTCGTGGCCGCGGCTGGCCGCGATGCGCGCCGCCTCCAGACCGGCCGGGCCGGCGCCGATGACCATGACCTTTTTGGCCGTCTCGGCGGGCAGGGGATCAAAGCCCTCCGGCATGACCTCGCTGTATGCGCGGAAGCTCGCGGCGTTCACGCGGCAATGCTCGAGGTTGCAGCCGTCCGCCGGGGTATCGTAGAAGCAGTGCAGGCAGCGGGTGCAGGGCGCGATTTCGTCAATGCGGCCCTCGCGCAGCTTGTTGACATACTGCGGGTCCACGCACAGCGGGCGGTTCATGATCAGGAAGTCGATCTTGTTCTCCTCGAAGTAGGAATTGAACAGATCCGGCGCAATGGCGGGATCGTTGTAGGTCGCGCAGCCGACGGGAATGGAGACGTTCGCGCGGATGGCCGCGGCGATGTCCAGATTCAGGCCCACGCCGGAGTTGTTGCCGCGAACCAGGCCCTGGAAGTGGCGGTCGAAGTCAAAGCGCTTGCCAAAGCCATTGTAGCCTTCAAAGCCCTGCGCCGCGAAGTACAGGTCGCCCGCAAACTGAGCGATGTGCTCGCCCTGCGGTCCAATGCGCACATGCAGGGAATCCGCGCCGGCTTCCTCCATCTTCTTGGCGATGGCGATGGTCTCCTGAATGGTGTTGTATTCGTCGCTGTTGCCCAGGTCGGAATCGTTTTCTTCCACGCCGTTGATGAGCACCTGCACGATGAAATCCGCGCCGCAGGCTTCCTTGATGCCCTGAACCACTTCCGTGGCGAACTTGCAGCGGCTTTCAAGCGTCTGCGGGCCGTACTCATCGGTACGGTTGTTGCGCGCGCGGGAGAAGAAGCTCTGGCCCAGATTGTTGGCGGCGAAGTTCAGCTCGAAGGCATCAAACCCGTAATCCTTCAGGGTCACGCCGATGTTGATGATATCCTGCACCCACTGCTTGATGGTCGCCGTGTCGTAATCGCCCAGGAACGGCTCGGTGAAGGTCAGCGGGCCAATGGCCGCGCCCATGGTGTCAAACTGATAGCCCACGGTGCAGCCCGCTTCATGCAGCGTGTCAAGCAGGCCCTTCACGTCGTAATTTTCCAGGGTTTTTTTGAAGGGGCCGCCGCTGGTCACCGGCCAGATATCCGCAAAATCCTCGATCCAGATCAGTTCGACGCCGCCCTCGGCCATGCGCTTGTAGTAGTTGATGTATTCATCCCGGTTGCCGCGCACAAAAGCCAGCTGGAAGGCCGCCGACTTGACCATGCGGTGAGAGAACGTGCGGTTGTTCAGCTTCCACTCGGAGAACAGCGCCGACTTGGAAAAGTCCGTGATCGAGTTGGTGAAATCATAGCTCTGCGGATTGATTGCGGGGGCGGCCTGCGCGTCCGCGGCCGTCAGGTCGATGCCCAGCGCCTGCGCAAGACAGGCGTTCACGCCGTCCTTGATGGCCGTGTTGCACAGCGTCGCGCCGGAAATGCCGTCCACATCCGCGGTCGTGCCGGCCTCCACAATGCGCTTGCAGTAGGCGGCTGTCTCCTCCGCCTTCAGGGCAAAATAATCGCCGTCGGACGTCTCCAGCAGTTCATAGGTCACATTCGTGAGCGCCTGCGCGGAAACCTCGCAGATCACCTTGATCTTGGCAAAATCCGTCGTTTGAATGCTCGTGTACGTGCCGGGGATAAAGAGTTTTGCGCCCGTCTCCTGCGCAACGGCTCCGCCGATGCCGGTCAGGCCAAACGCACCGGCGCTGACCGCTCCGGCGGCCATGCCCTTGAGAAAACCTCTGCGGCTGATTGTATTCATGATG
>CALVTV010000053.1 GCA_944363005.1 uncultured Clostridia bacterium
CCGCGCATTTCCACTTGTAATTGCACACCGCGCATGATAAAATGATTGCGTATCATGGAATTTTCGCGCAAAAGGAGCATATCATTGGCTACAACAATCGGGCTCATCTCCCTGGGATGCAGCAAAAACCGCGTCGATTCCGAGCAGATGCTCGCCTTTCTCACGGCGCACGGCTATCAGATCGTCGATGACCCGTCCAGGGCGGAGGTCATCATCGTCAACACCTGCGGGTTCATCCAGTCGGCCAAGGAAGAGGCCATTTCCACCCTCTTTGAAATGGCGGAACACAAGCAGACCGGCCGCTGCCGCCTGCTGGTGGCCACGGGCTGCTTTGCCCAGCGCTACCCCGACGCCATCCGCGAGGAGATGCCCGAGGTCGATGCCATCCTCGGCGTCAACGAATACGAAAAGATCGACGAGGCCATCCGCGAGGCGTTTGCCGGCCAGCGCCCCGTTTACACGGACGACGACGGCACGTTCTTCGAGTTCGGCCGCGTGCTGACCACCCCCAAGTACAGCGCCTATATCCGCATCGGCGAGGGATGCGACAACTGCTGTTCCTACTGCGCCATTCCGCTGATCCGCGGGGGCTACCGCAGCCGTCCCGAGGCGGACATTCTCGCGGAAGTGCGCCGCCTGGCGGGTGAGGGCGTGCGCGAGTTTACGCTCATCGCGCAGGACACGACGCGCTACGGCACCGACAACGGCGGCCCCAGCCGCCTGCCAGAGCTCATCGAGGCGGTCGCCGCCATTCCCGGCGTGGCCTGGCTGCGCGCGCTCTACTGCTACCCCGAGCGCGTGGATGACCGGCTGCTGGATACCATCGAGCGGCTGCCCAACGTCTGCAACTACCTCGACCTGCCGATGCAGCACATCAGCCAACACATCCTTACCGACATGAACCGCTCGGACACCAGCGAGCATATCCGCGAGGTCTGCCGCAAGTTCAAGGAGCGCGGCATGATGTTGCGCACCACGATGATGGTCGGCTTCCCGGGCGAGACGCAGGAGGACTTTGAGGAACTGATGGACTTCGTGCGCGAGACGAAGTTTGACCGCCTGGGCGCGTTCACCTTCTGCCCGGAAGAGGGCACGCTCGCCGCGCAGATGCCCGATCAGATCGAGGAATGGGTCAAGCAGGCGCGCTATGACGCGCTCATGACGCTTCAGCACGGCATTTCCCTTGCGCAGAACAAAGCGCGCGTGGGCACGACCTGCCGCGTGCTGGTGGAAAAAAAGCACGGCACCCGCTACACCGGCCGAAGCGAATTTGAAGCGCCGGAAATCGACGGCAACATCTACTTCAGCTCGCAGACGCCCTGCCAAATCGGTGAATTCGTCACCGTGCGCATCACGGGCGCGCGGGCTTACGACCTGATGGGAGAACGCATATGAACAACCTCGTCAACGCTCTGCGCGGCCTCAACCTGCCCAACAAGCTGACGCTGCTGCGCATCGCGCTGGTTCCCGTCTATCTGCTGCTGTTGGCCGCGGGCCTGAACGTACCGGCGCTGCTGGTGTTTGTCGTGGCGTCGCTGACCGACCTGCTGGATGGGCGCATCGCGCGCGCGAACGGGCTGGTCACCAATTTCGGCAAGTTCATGGACCCCATCGCCGACAAGCTGCTGACGCACACGGCGTCCATCATGCTCTGCGCCATGGGGCGGCTGAATGTGGTGGCGTGCATCCTCTTCGTCGCGCGGGAATTCGTGGTCTCCGGCCTGCGGCTGGTTGCCGTGGAACAGGGCCGCGTGATCGCCGCGGGCATGAGCGGCAAGATCAAAACCGTGCTGCAAATGGCGCTGGTCATCCTGCTCACGGTTCTACCCCGCAACCCGCTTGCGCCCCTGCTGACGCTGGCCGCCGCGTTCATGACGCTCTACTCCATGGCGGAATACGTCTGGCAAAACCGCACGGTGCTCAGCGGCGCGCGGTAATTCTTTCAGGAGGAAACGGACGATGATTGCAGAAATCGTGGCCATCGGCACCGAACTGCTCATGGGCCAGATCGTGGACACCGACGCGCAGTACCTCTCGCGCCGTCTGCAAAGCCTGGGCATCTGCATCTACCATCACACCACCGTGGGCGACAACCCGCAGCGCATCCGCGAAACGCTTTCGCTGGCGCTCTCCCGCAGCGACGTGGTCATCACCACCGGCGGCCTCGGGCCCACGCAGGACGATTTGTCCAAGGAGATGGTCGCGGAGCTCTTCGGCTTGCCGATGCGCTTTGACGAGGAGAGCTGGCAGGCCATCGGGGACTATTTCGCGCGCACAGGGCGCGTCTGCCCGCTCAACAACCGCAAACAGGCCCTCTTCCCCGAAGGCGCTTCCATCCTGCCCAACGACTGCGGCACGGCCCCCGGCTGCATCCTCGAGCGCGAGGGCAAGATGGTCATTCAGCTTCCCGGCCCGCCGCACGAGATGGCCGACATGTTCGACAAGCAGGTCTATCCGCGCCTGGCCGCGCTGACTGGCGGCAGCATCGCCTCCCGCTACGTGCGCATTTACGGCATGGGCGAATCCCAGGTGGCGCAGCGCTGCGCCGAATGGATCGAGAGCGGCGGCGAGGTGACCGTCGCGCCCTATTGCCAGCTGGGCGAGTGCCTGCTGCGCGT
>CALVTV010000054.1 GCA_944363005.1 uncultured Clostridia bacterium
GGAGCCGCGGCCTTCGCCTTTCGACTCCCGCGTTGAGTCCCTTTAATCCAGTTCGTCAGCCGGCTCTTCCTGCTGCTCCTGCGAGTCGTCGGGTTCCTCTTCGTCCCGTTCGGTCGCCGTCACACCCACAATCCGGTTGTCGTCGTCCACGCGCATCACGCGAACACCCTGCGATACGCGGCCGATGATCGAGATGCTGCTCACAGGCAGGCGAATAATCGTTCCATCGTCGGTGATGAGCATGATATCCTCGTCCTCATCGACCAGCAGTTGCGCCGCCAGCATACCGGTTCTCTCCGTCAGGCGCATGGCCATGATGCCCTTGCCACCGCGCGATTGCAGGCGGAACTCCGAAAGCTCCGTGCGCTTGCCGTAGCCCTTCTGCGTGATCGCGAGTACCTGCTTGCCCGGCTCCACCTTGGCCACGGAGATGACCTCATCGCCTTCAGCCAAATCCATGGAGCGAACGCCCATCGAATTGCGGCCCATTGCCCGAATATCGCTCTCCGCAAACCGGATTGCCTGGCCCATTCGGGTAGCAAGCATCAGTTCACTCGAAGAATCCGTGAGCTCAACGCCAATGAGCTCGTCATCGTCCCGCAACACGACGGCAATCAAGCCCGTCTTGCGCAGGTTGGCAAACTCATCGAGCCCCGTCTTTTTGATCGTTCCGTAGCGCGTCGCCATGACCAGGAAACAGTTTTCGCGCTCTCTGGGCAGCGGAACCATGGCAGTCACCTTTTCACCGCCATCCAGCTGCAACAGATTCACAATCGCCGTTCCGCGCGCCATGCGTCCGGCTTCCGGAATCTCATAGCCCTTGAGGCTGTAAACGCGGCCCTTGATCGTAAAGAACATGATGTCATCATGCGTGGACGTGACCAGCAGTTTTTCCGCATAGTCCTCCTCGCGCGTGGTCATGCCCATCACGCCCTTGCCGCCACGGTTCTGGCTGCGGTAAGTCGCCCGCGGAATGCGCTTGACATAGCCAAAGTGCGTCAGCGTCACCACGACGCTGTCCTCCTGAATGAGGTCTTCCGGATCGATTTCGCCGTCCATCACGCTGATCTGCGTGCGGCGCTCATCGGCATACTTTTCCTTGATGGCCAAAATCTCTTCGCGAACGATGCCCAGCACCATCTTCTCATCCGCCAGCACGGCACGCAGGTAAGCGATCGTCTTTTCCAGTTCCGCGTATTCCTCCTGCAACCGCTCGCGCTCCAAGCCCGTCAGGCGAGCCAAACGCATATCCAGAATCGCCTGGGCTTGCTTGTCCGTCAGGCCAAAGCGTTCCATCAGCTGTGTCTTCGCTTCGCTGGTATTGGCGCTGCCGCGAATGATCCGCACGATTTCATCAATATTGTCCAGCGCAATGAGCAAGCCTTCCAAAATGTGGGCGCGCGCCTCCGCCTTATCCAGATCGTAGCGGGTTCGGCGGATGATGACGTCCTTCTGATGCTCCAAATAGTGGTAGAGCATCTGGTGGAGCGAAAGCACCTTCGGCTCGCCGTCCACAAGCGCCAGCATATTGGCGCCGAACGCATCCTGCATCTGCGTATGCTTGTACAGGTAATTGAGCACAACCGCGGCATTCACGTCGCGCTTGAGTTCAATGACGATGCGCATGCCTTCGCGGTCGGACTCGTCGCGAATATCGCTGATTCCCTCCAGGCGTTTATCGTGAACAAGCTCCGCAATCTTCGCCACGAGCGCGGACTTGTTGACCATATACGGAATCTCCGTAACCACGATGCGCTGGCGATTGCCCTGCATGGGTTCAATGTCCGTCTTGGCGCGCACAATGATGCGGCCGCGGCCCGTGCAGTAGGTGTCGTAAATGCCCTTGCGGCCCAGGATGATGCCGCCGGTCGGAAAATCCGGTCCCTTGATGCACTCCATCAGCTCCTGATTGGTGACATCCGGCTTGTCAATGAGCTTGACCACACCGTCAATCACTTCGCCCAGATTGTGCGGCGGAATGTTGGTGGCCATGCCCACGGCAATGCCGGAGGAACCGTTGACCAGCAGATTCGGGAAACGGCTGGGCAACACATTCGGCTGCATCAGCGTTTCATCGAAGTTCGGTGAAAAGTCCACGGTTTCTTTATCGATATCCGCGAGCATCTCCATGTTGATCTTGCTCATGCGCGCTTCGGTATAACGCATAGCGGCCGCGCCGTCGCCATCAACGGAGCCGAAGTTTCCCTGGCCCTCGACGAGCGGATAGCGCGTGGCAAAGTCCTGCGCCAGGCGAACCAACGCGCCATAGACGGAGGAATCACCGTGCGGGTGATATTTACCAAGCACGTCGCCGACGATACGCGCGCACTTACGGAACGGTTTGTCCGGCGTAACGCCGAGTTCATGCATGGCGTAGAGAATACGGCGGTGCACCGGCTTGAGGCCGTCGCGCACATCCGGCAACGCGCGCGTGATGATGACCGCCATCGCATAGGAAATGAACGACTTTTTCATTTCCTGCTCCAGGTCAATCGGGCGAATCCGGTCCAGATCCGTCGTATTGCCCGGCAGATTATCCTTAAAATCCAACGGTCGTTCCTCCCCTCTCAGATGTCCAGATCGAGCACGAGCTTGCTGTTTTGCTCAATGAATTCACGGCGCGGCTCGACCTTTTCGCCCATCAGCAGGCTCATGATCTCATCGGCCGCAATCGCATCCTCCACGGAGACGCGAAGCATCGTACGCTGCTTGGGGTCCATGGTGGTGTTCCAGAGCTGTTCCGCGCTCATTTCGCCCAAGCCCTTATAGCGCTGCACATCCGGTTTCTTCTCGCGGCCAATTTCCGTCATCACCCGATCCAGTTCCTGATCGGAGTAGCAATAGCGCTCCTGCTTTTGATAGGTCACCTTGTACAGCGGAGGCTGCGCCGCGTACACATGTCCCTGCTCGATCAGCGGCCGCATATAGCGGTAGAAGAACGTGAGCATGAGAATGCGGATGTGGCTACCGTCCACGTCCGCATCGGTCATGCAGACAATGCGGTCATAGCGCAACTTTTTGATATCAAAATCCTCGCCGACGCCGCAGCCAAAGGCGGTGATCATCGCCTTGATTTCCTCGTTGGCGAGCACACGGTCAAGGCGCGTCTTTTCAACGTTGAGGATTTTACCGCGCAGCGGCAAAATCGCCTGAAAATGCCTGTCACGGCCCATCTTGGCGCTGCCGCCTGCGGAGTCGCCCTCCACCAGGAAAATCTCGCACTTGCTGGGATCGCGTTCGGCGCAGTCCGCCAGCTTGCCCGGCAGGCTTCCGCTTTCAAGCACGGTCTTGCGGCGAGTCAGGTCGCGCGCTTTGCGTGCAGCTTCGCGGGCGCGGCAGGCCGCCAGACAGCGATCCAGAATCAGCTTCGCATGCGCAGGATTTTCCTCAAGGTAGTCCGCAAGCTGCTTGCCCACCAGCGAATTGACGATGGTACGCACTTCGCTGTTGCCCAGCTTGGACTTCGTCTGGCTTTCAAACTGCGGGTCCTCCAGCTTCACGGAGACAATGGCCGCCAGGCCCTCGCGGATGTCATCGCCGGTGAGGTTGGCATCGTTGGCCTTGAGGATGTTATGCCTTCTGCCGTAGTCGTTGATCACGCGGGTGATGGCCATGGAAAAGCCCGCCATGTGCGTGCCGCCGTCCGGCGTATGGATGTTGTTGACGAAGGTAAAGATATTCTCGGAATACGTATCGTTGTACTGCATGGCGACTTCCACGCTGGTGGTGTCCACCATGCCGCTGATATAGATCGGCTCCGGGAAGAGCACTTCCTTGTTCTTGTTGATGAACTTGACAAATTCGCTGATGCCGCCCTCGTAGTGGAATACGCACTCCACCGGCTCCTGCGGGCGCTCATCCCGGAAGACAATGCGAATGCCGCGGTTGAGAAACGCCATCTCGCGGAAGCGCGTTTTGAGCGTCTCAAAGTGAAAATCTCCGGTTTCGAAGATGCCCTGATCGTCCTGCCCCTTGACGTCCGGCCAGAAGCGAATCGTGGTGCCGGTGCGGTCGGTCTCGCCGATCACCTTGAGGCCATAGAGCACCTTGCCGCGCGCATATTCCTGTTGATAGATCTTGCCTTCCTGATAGACATTGACCTGCAAATGGCGCGACAACGCATTGACAACGGATGCGCCGACGCCATGCAAACCGCCGGAAACCTTATAACCTCCGCCGCCGAATTTGCCGCCTGCGTGCAGGATCGTCAAACAGACCTCCACGGCCGGACGGCCGATCTTGGGATGAATACCGACCGGAAAACCGCGGCCATTGTCCTGCACGGAGCAGGAACCGTCCTGATGCAGCGTGATATAAATCTCCGTACAGAAACCGGCCAGCGCCTCGTCCACCGCATTATCGACGATTTCATACACCAGATGGTGAAGTCCTCGCTCGTCCGTGGAGCCAATATACATACCCGGGCGCTTGCGCACAGCCTCCAGCCCTTCAAGCACCTGAATCTGATTCTCGTCATACGAATTGGAATGATTTTGCATTTCCTGATGTTCCATGCCTATTCCTCTACCTCCTGGGCGGACAGCCTTGCCCGGTTCTGCGGATATGCGCGCTCATGCGCGCGCTGAACCAGCGTTGTGGTGGATATGGGCGACAAATAGACGCGGGGGTTTTCCGTCGTCCCGCCGGGCCGCCTTGCCCCGGCGCAGATCACCGCACTTTTCGCCGTGATGCCCTGTCTGGCGAGGATGCGGTTTTGCCTTCGAATCTCCGCAAGCATGGCGCCCGTCACGGCGCTATGGCTCTGCGTAAGGTCGATGATTGCGATGATGTCGCGGCTGTGAACGCTGACATCATCCCCCAAATGAAGGATCATAGCCCCTCCAAATCTGTTTGCGCACCCGCAACAATTCCACGGTCTGCACGCACGTTCTTACTATATTAGTATACCAAATTTCACACGATTTTTCAAACATTGAGCATGCCTTTTGATCGCTTTTGCGGGCAAAAATACTCACAAAAAAAGGCGTCGGATTTCGACGCCTGAGTCAAAGAATTCAGGGGTGTACGGTGTTAAAATATGTCGTCCGTCAGCCAGTAAAGCAAGCCTCGCCCCTCGGTCATGCCGAGCCGTTGCTGAAGGCCGCGCGAGGCGCCGTTTTCCGGCACAACCTGGCAAAATGGCACATGCCCCGCAAGCATAGTCCGGCGAATATCGGCGCATTCCAGCGCAAACCCGAGGTGATGCCGCCGGAAATCCGGCATCACATGCAAAAGGCCCATGGAACCCTCGATGTGCTCCCCGATAAAACCCGCCATCCTGCCCTCCAGATACGCGCCGATCATCACCCTGTCGCTCAGCCGCCCGGCCAGGTATTCCCGCGACGCATGGCCGTAATTGGCAAAGAGAAAATCGAGCGCGTCCATGTCGAGCAGCCGCATATCGATCTGCGTCTCCTGCGGCGGCAGCGCCCCGTAGTAGGCGTAGAGCACAAACGGCCACGCATGGGCCAAATTGAACTTTGAACGCAGGTATTGCACCTGTTCCAGCGCCATGTTTCCATGAATGAGCACATCGCGCCCACCTTTGGGAATCCGGTCCGCCAGTTCGAGCATGCGATGCGTCTCCCCCGCCAACATGAACACGTTTGCGCGCGTATGCCGGATGAGCACCCCCAGCTCCCGCGCCTCCAGGACCTCACCCATGCCGCGGCAAAGCGTCTGCACCATTTCCTCGTAGCATGCCGCATCCCCATAGCTCTTTAAAATCCCGACGGCCTTGTTTTCCAGTTCCGTCA